>NZ_JCACVY010000186.1:0-8776 GCF_058833935.1 Roseomonas sp. TS2
GCTTTTCACCCTCGCCGCGCCGCGCTACGTCAGCGGCCACGGAATCTCACGCCCATGGCCAGAGCGAAGGCGACAGAGCGGAATATGACCAGCAGCAACGACATCCGGGCCACCTTCCTCGATTATTTCGCCCGCAATGGCCACACGGTGGTGGAATCCTCGCCGCTGGTGCCGCGCAACGACCCGACGCTGATGTTCACCAACAGCGGCATGGTGCAGTTCAAGAACGTCTTCACCGGGCAGGAGAAGCGGCCCTATTCCCGCGCCACCACCGCCCAGAAGTCGGTGCGCGCTGGCGGCAAGCACAACGACCTGGACAATGTGGGCTACACCGCCCGGCACCACACCTTCTTCGAGATGCTGGGCAATTTCTCCTTCGGCGACTACTTCAAGGAGCAGGCGATCACCCACGCCTGGACGCTCCTGACGAAGGATTTCTCCCTGCCGAAGGAGAAGCTGCTGGTCACGGTGTTCTCGGAGGACGAGGACGCCGCCGCGCTGTGGCGCAAGATCGCCGGCCTGCCGGATGAGCGGATCATCCGCATCCCCACCTCCGACAATTTCTGGCGGATGGGCGACACCGGCCCCTGCGGCCCGTGCTCCGAGATCTTCTACGACCATGGCGAGGGCATCCCTGGCGGCCCGCCCGGCTCGCCGGACGAGGATGGCGACCGGTTCATCGAGATCTGGAACCTCGTGTTCATGCAGTATCTCGAGGAGCCGGCGGGCACCCGCAACCCGCTGCCGCGCCCCTCGATCGACACCGGCATGGGCCTCGAGCGCTTCGCCGCCATCCTGCAGGGCAAGCACGACAACTACGACATCGACACCTTCCGCGCGCTGATCCTGGCCTCGGCCGAGGCGACGGGGCAGGCGGCGGACGGGCCGTTCAAGGTGAGCCACCGCGTGGTGGCGGACCATCTCCGCTCCGGCGCCTTCCTGATCGCCGATGGGGTGATGCCCTCCAACGAGGGGCGCGGCTACGTGCTGCGCCGCATCCTGCGCCGCGCCATGCGCCACGCCCACATGATGGGCGCCAAGGAGCCGCTGCTCTACCGCCTGCTGCCCACCCTGGTGCGCCAGATGGGCGCCGCCTATCCCGAGCTGGTGCGCGCCGAGAGCCTGATCTCCGAGACGCTGAAGCTGGAGGAGAACCGCTTCCGCAGCCTGCTGGAGCGCGGCCTCGGCCTGCTGGCGGAGGAGAGCGACAAGCTCGGCGACAAGGGCACGCTGCCCGGCGATGTCGCCTTCAAGCTCTACGACACCTACGGCTTCCCGCTCGACCTGACGCAGGACGCGCTGCGCGGCGAGGGCAAGGCGGTGGACGTGGCCGGCTTCGAGGCCGCCATGGCCGAGCAGAAGAAGCGCGCCCGCGCCGCCTGGGCCGGCTCCGGCGAGGCCGCCACCGAGACGCTGTGGTTCGACCTGAAGGACCGCCTCGGTGCCACCGAGTTCCTCGGCTACTCGACCGAGAGCGCGGAGGGCGAGATCCTCGCCGTGGTCGCCAATGGCGCGGTGGCGGAGAAGGCGGGGCCGGGCACCGAGGTGGCCGTGCTGCTGAACCAGACCCCCTTCTACGCCGAGAGCGGCGGCCAGGTGGGCGACACCGGCACCATCACCGCGGGCGATGGCCTGCGCATCGCGGTGCGGGACACGCAGAAGAAGCTCGGCCTGTTCGTGCATCTCGGCACGGTCGAGGCGGGCGAGGCGGCGCCGGGCAAGGCGGTGGTGGCGGAGCTGGACCACACACGCCGCGGTGCCATCCGCGCCCACCACTCGGCCACCCACCTGCTGCACGAGGCGCTGCGCCGCCGGCTCGGCACCCATGTGGCGCAGAAGGGCTCGCTGAACGCGCCGGACCGGCTGCGCTTCGACGTCTCCCAGCCGACGCCGATGGCGCCCGACGACCTCGCCTGGGTCGAGGCCGAGGTGAATGCCCGCATCCGCGAGAACGCCGAGGTGGTGACCCGGCTGATGACGCCGGAGGCCGCCGTCGAGGCCGGCGCCATGGCGCTGTTCGGCGAGAAGTATGGCGACGAGGTGCGCGTGGTCGGCATGGGGCATGACCCGGCGGCCACCGAGAAGCACGGCGTCTATTCGCTGGAGCTGTGCGGCGGCACGCATGTGCGGCGCACGGGCGATATCGGCCTGTTCAAGATCGTGAGTGAGAGCGCCGTCTCGGCCGGCGTGCGGCGTGTGGAGGCCGTGACCGGCGCCGCCGCCCTGGCGCTGATCGAGGCGGAGCAGCGCACCCTGCGCGAGGCCGCCGCCGCGCTGAAGATCGCCCCCGCCGAACTGCCGGCGCGCATCGCCGCCCTGGTCGAGGAGCGCCGCAAGCTGGAGCGCGACGTGGCCGAGCTGCGCAAGAAGCTGGCAACCGGCGGCTCGGACGCCGCCATCGAGGAGGTGGGCGGGCTGCGCTTCTCCGGCCGCGACCTCGGCGAGGTGCCGCCGCGCGACCTGAAGGGGCTGGCCGAGGCGATCCTGAAGTCCGGCGTCACCGACGTGGTGGCGCTGCTCTCCACCGCCGAGGGCAAGGCCAGCATCGTCGTCGGCGTGGCCGAGGGCGCCAAGGGCCGCGCCGATGCCGTGGCGCTGGTGCGCGCCGGCAGCGCCGCCGTGGGCGGCAAGGGCGGTGGCGGCCGGCCGGACATGGCCCAGGCCGGTGGCCCGGAGGCCGACAAGGCCGCCGAGGCGCTGGCCGCCATCAAGGCCGCGCTGGCCGGATGAGCGCGGAGGCGCAGGGCGTGGCGCGCCGCCGCGCCCGCGACCTCGGCCTGCGCCCTGGCGTCTTTCCGCCCGGGGCGCTCAACGCCATCACCGACGTGGCGGGCGTGCTGGTGGGGCAGGTGACGCGGATCGAGGGGGAGTTCATCCGCACCGGCGTCACCGCCATCCGCCCGCATGGCGGCAACCTGTTCCGCGAGCGTGTGCCAGCGGGGCTGGCCACGATCAACGGCTTCGGCAAGCTGGCCGGTGCCACCCAATTGCAGGAGCTGGGCGAGCTGGAATCGCCGCTGGTGCTGGTCAACACCCTGTCGGTCGGCCGTGCCGTCGAGGCGGTGGTGGACTGGACGCTGGCGCAGCCCGGCAATGAGGCGGTGCTCTCGGTCAACGCCGTGGTGGGCGAGACCAATGACGGGCGGCTGAACGACATCCGCGCACGTGGCCTGGAGGCCGCGGACGTGCGGGCGGCGCTGGAGCAGGCGGCGCCCGGCTCGGTGGCGGAAGGCAGCGTCGGTGCCGGCACCGGCACCATGGCCTTCGGCTGGAAGGGCGGCATCGGCACGGCCTCGCGCATGCTGCCCGCGGCGCTGGGCGGCTGCACCCTTGGCGCGCTGGTGCAGAGCAACTATGGCGGCGCGCTGCTGATGGACGGCCACCGCGTCGGCGAGGCACTGGGCCGCTTCTACCTGCGCGAGCACGCCGATCAGGGGGACGCGGACGGTTCGGTGATGGTGGCGATCGCCACCGACGCGCCGCTTTCGGACCGCAACCTGGGGCGCCTCGCGCTGCGCGCCATGGCCGGGCTGGCCCGCACCGGCGCCGCCTTTTCGGACGGCTCGGGCGACTACGCCATCGCCTTCTCCACCCATCCCGGCGTGCGGCGGCCCCAGCCGCGCTACGAGGACTGGCCGAACGAGCGCATGTCCCCACTTTTCGTGGCCGCCATCGAGGCGGTGGAGGAGGCGGTGCTGAACTCCCTCACCATGGCCACTACGGTGGAGAGCCGCGACCCGCTGACGCGGCGGAAACGCAAGGGCGAGGCAATCGACCTCGACGCCGTGCGGGCGGTGCTGGCGCGCGGCTGAGCGGCGCAACCCGGCGGGGCCGGCCCGGTTGCCTCCTGCTCACGGAACTGGAGGCACGCCATGCTCACCCGCACCGTCGACTGCCCTGTCGCCCTGCGCGCCGACCCCAGCCTGGCGCAGAGCTACAAGGGCCGGGATGTCACCATCACCGTGGCCAAGGGGCAGCCGCCCAGGCTTGTCATCACGGCACCGGACGAGGCGGCACTCGACCAGGTGGAGGTCTGGCTGGCGCAGATGGACACGCCGGCCGACTGAAGCCGAAAGGGCCCAGGGGGGAAAAATCCTCCCTGGGCCACGCCCTCCGCGCATTCCGGTAACAGGCCGGATCAAAAACAAGAATCTGCGGGGAAAACCCATCCGAGGATCGGGGATCGGACACGCAATCGGCATTTGACGCTGCGCCGGAGCCTTCGCAGTAAGTCCGGCAGTTGCAGCAGACAAGGCGGTTCATGTCCTCCGATCGTCCCCTCGCCGCCCTCCCGCTCGTCGCCATCGCCGTGCCCGTGCTGAACGAGGAGCACTACATCGCCGACTGCCTGGCCTCGCTGCTGACGCAGGGCGATGGCTACCGGCTGGAGGTCCTGGTGCTCGATGGCGGCAGCACCGACCGCACGCGGGAAATCGTGGCCGGCATCCAGCTCCGCCACCCCGAGGTGCGGCTGCTGCACAACCCCGCCCGGCTGCAATCCGCCGCGGTGAACCAGGCGGCGCGCGAGGCCAGCCCCGAGGCGCGCATCCTGCTGCGGGCCGATGCCCATGCCTGGTATCCGCCGGGCTTCGTCACCCGCGTGTGCCGGTGCCTGGAAGCGCGGACCGGCCCCTCCGCCGGCGCCACCTCCGTGGTGGTGCCGATGAAGACGGAAGGCCATGCCGGGATGCAGCGGGCCATCGCGCTGGCGCAGAACAGCAAGCTCGGCAATGGCGGCTCGGCGCACCGCGCGGGCGGCGTCTCGGGCTGGGTGGACCATGGCCACCACGCCGCCTTCAACCGCGACTTCTTCCGCTCCATCGGCGGCTATGACGAGGCCTTCACCCACAACGAGGATGCGGAGCTGGACCACCGCGCCCACCTCGCGGGCGGCAAGGTGTGGATGTGCCGGGAGGCGCCCGTCACCTACTACCCGCGCAAGGACCTGCCCTCGCTGGCGCGGCAGTACATGAAGCACGGGGCGGGGCGCGCCCGCACCCTGATGAAGCACGGGCTGCGCCCCCGCCCGCGCCAGATGGCGCCGGTTGCGGCGCTGCTGGGCTGCGCCGGCGCCGTGCTGCTGGCGCCGTTCTGGCCGCCCTTCCTGTTCATCCCGCTGGCCTATGCGCTGCTCTGCCTGGGCTGGGGCGCGGCGCAGGCGGCGAAGGCGCGCGACCTCTCGCTGCTGCCCGTGGGGCTGGCGGTGATGACCATGCACCTGGCCTGGGGCTTCGGCTTCCTGCGCGGCGCGTGGCGCCACCGCCGCGACAGGATGCCGCCCCAGCCTCAGCGCCCGACCGCGTAGCCCTGCATGCCGCGCGGGTTGGCGCCCGCGAAGATCTGCCCGTCCGGCTCCTGCCGGACGGCGGAGAGGCGGCCTTCCGACCAGTCGCCGCCCAGCTCGGCGCGGTGGCCGCGCGCCAGCAGGTCCTGCAGCACCTCGGCGGCGTAGCGGCCTTCCAGCACCACCTTGCCCGGGCGCGCCACGCGCGGCCAGAAGCTGGAGGGCCAGTGCTCCGTGTGGAAGGCCGGCGCGTCGATCGCCTGCTGGATGTTCAGCCCATGGTTCAGCATGCGGGCCAGCATGATGGGCTGCCACTGATCCTGCTGCTCGCCGCCCGGCGTGCCGAAGGCCATCCAGGGGCGGCCGCCGCGCAGCGCCATGCCGGGGGAGAGGGTGGTGCGCGGCCGCTTGCCGGGCTTCAGCCCGTTCGGCAGGCTCTCGTCCAGCCAGAACATCTGGCCGCGCGTGCCAAGGCAGAAGCCGAGCCCCGGAATGGCCGGCGAGGATTGCAGCCAGCCGCCCGAGGGCGTGGCCGAGACCATGTTGCCCCATTTGTCGATGACATCGACATGGCAGGTGTCGGCGCCCGAGACGCCGAGGCGGGAGACGGTGGGCTCCCCCGCGCCGGCAGCGGCGCCCAGCAGGGCGGCGCGCGATTCGGCCGCATGGTCCACCCAGCCCGCATGGCCGGGGATGCTGCCGGGGCGCAGCTCCATCTGCGCGTCCGGCGTCAGCAGCGCGCGGCGCCCGGCGGTGTAGGCCTCGGAGAGCAGCGTCTCCATCGGCACGTCGGTGAAATCCGGGTCGCCGTAGAAGGCCTCGCGGTCGGCGAAGGCGAGCTTCATCGCCTCCACAACATGGTGCGCGAACTCTGCGCCCACCGGGTCCATGGCGGCGAGGTCGAAGCCGGCGAGGATCGCCATGGTCTGCAGCATGGCCGGGCCCTGGCTCCAGGGGCCGCATTTCAGCAGGGTGGTGCCGCGGTAGTCATAGGCCAGCGGCGCCTCGACGGGGGCGCGCCAGCGCGCCATGTCGTCGCCCGCCAGCACGCCGCGGTGGCGGCGGCCGGAGGCGTCCAGCGCCTCGGTGCCGCGGCAGAAGCGGTCGATCGCCTCGGCGACGAAGCCCTCGTACCAGGCGCGGCGCGCGGCATCGATCTGCGCCACGCGGTCCGGCCCGGCGGCGGCGGCCTCGCGCAGCACGCGGGCATAGGTGGCGGCCAGCTCCGGGTTGCGCCACAGCTTGCCGGCGCGCGGGCCGCCATCGCGCAGCCACAGCGCGGCGGAGGTCGGCCATTCCTGCTCGAAGAGCGGCCGCACGCTCTCCACCGTGGCGGCGATGCGCGGCACGTAGTGGATGCCGCGCTCGGCATAGCCGATGGCGAATTCCAGAACGTCGGCCAGGGTCCAGGTGCCCCAGTCGCGCAGCATGGTGGCCCAGGCGTCGAAGGCGCCGGGCACCATGGCGGGCAGCAGGCCGGTGCCGGGGATCAGGTCGAGCCCCAGCCCCTCCTTCACATGCGCCACGCTCAGCCCGGCGGGCGCCGGGCCCTGGCCGCAGATGACGTGCTGCGTGCCGGCCCTGGCGTCATGGATGATGATGGGGCAGTCGCCCAGCGGGCCGTTCAGGTGCGGCTCGGCCACCTGGAGGGTGAAGCCGGCGGCGGCGGCGGCGTCGAAGGCGTTGCCGCCGCGCTCCAGCACCGCCATGGCCACCTGGCTGGCGATCCAGTGCGTGCTGCCGACCGCCCCGAAGGTGGCGGCGATCTCGGGGCGGGTCGTGAACATTTCATGGCCTCCGGGCGGGGGTGCTTGCGCCCTGCTGATTGCGCGCCGAAAAGCGTCGGGTCAACCGGGGGAGGCAGGGCAGCGGCATGGCGGGCAGTCTGGTGACGGTGGTGGGCGCCTCGGGCGCGGGGAAGGACACGCTGCTCGGCGCCGCGCGGGCGGCGCTGTCGGCCGATCCGCGCTTCGTCTTCGCGCGGCGGGTCATCACCCGCCCGGCCGAGGCGCAGGACCACCCGGGCGCCGAGAACCACCGGCCGATGAGCGAGGCCGAGTTCGGGGCGGCGCGGGCCAGCGGCGCCTTCGCGCTGCACTGGCAGGCGCACGGGCTGCACTACGGCATCCCCCGCATCGTCGAGCGCGACCTGGCGCAGGGGCGGGTGGTGGTGGCCAACCTCTCCCGCACCGTGCTGGCCGAGGCCGCCGCGCGCTACCGCCTGCGCGTGCTGCTGGTGACGGCGCCGCCCGCCGTGCTGGCGGCGCGGCTGGCCGGGCGCGGGCGGGAGGGCGCGGCCGAGATCGCGCTGCGCCTCAGCCGCGCCGCGCCGCTGCCCGAGGGGCTCGACGTGGTGGAGGTGGCGAACGACACCACCCCGGAGGAAGGCGCGGCGCGGCTGCTGGCGGCGCTGCGCGCGACGGCCTGAGAGCGGGGGCCTGAGGGCAGGGGCCTCAGCGGCGCATCGCCTCCAGCACTGCGCGCAGCCGGCGCACCCCCTCGGCGATCTCGGCCTCGCCCAGCGCGGCGTAGCCGATCACCAGCCCCGCCTTGTCCGGCCGCGCACCGCCCGGGTGGTAGAGGGCGCCGACCGGGTAGAGGCCAAGCCCTGCGGCGCCGGCCCGCGCCACCAGCGCCGGCTCCAGCGCCGCGGGCAGCTCCTCCAGCCACAGCACCACATGCAGCCCGGCCTCCTCTCCCGCCACGGTGGCGCGGGGGCCGAGGGTGGCGCGCAGCGCGGCCAGCAGCGCGGCGCGCCGTGCCGCGTGGCGGCGCCGGGCGCGGCGCACATGCCGCTCATAGGCGCCGCTCTCGATCAGCCGCGCCAGCGCCGCCTGCTCCAGCCCGGAGGCGTGCCGGTCGGTCAGCCGCTTGGCCGTGGCGAAGGGCGCCACCAGCGCCCGCGGCAGCACCAGGTAGCCCAGCCGCAGGGCGGGCGAGAGCGTCTTGGAGACGGTGCCGAGGTAGAGCACGCGCTCCGCCCCCTCCTGCTCCATCGCCTGCAGGGGCGGGATGGGGGCGACGCCGAAGCGGAACTCGCCATCATAGTCGTCCTCCAGCACCCAGGCGCCCTCGCGCCGCGCCCAGGCCAGCAATGCCTGCCGCCGCGCCGCGGACAGCACGGCGCCGAGCGGGAACTGGTGGGAGGGGGTCACATAGGCCAGCCGGGCGGCGCCGAGCGCGGCGGTCCGCAGCCCCTCGCGGTCCACCGGATGCGGCTCCGGCACGGCGCCGGCGGCCAGGAAGGCGTGCCGCGCCAGGCTGTAGGCCGGGTCCTCGATGGCGACGCGGTCTCCGGGGTCGAGCAGCAGCCGGGCGCAGAGGTCGATGCCCTGCTGCGAGCCGCCCACCACCACGATCTGCTCCGGCGCGCAGCGCAGGCCGCGCGCGCGCCAGAGGTAGCCGGCCAGCGCCGCGCGCAGCGCCGGGTCGCCGGCCGGGTCGCCGTAGCGCAGGCGGCGCGGCGGGCGGCGCAGCGCCTCGGCCAGGGCG
>NZ_JCACVY010000187.1:0-8490 GCF_058833935.1 Roseomonas sp. TS2
GAGGGCAGGTCGAGGCCGGGATGCCCGGCGAGCGCCTGCCCGGCGGCCTCGCCCAGCGGCCGGCCCGCCGCCAGGGCGCGGGCGAGGGCCACCCCCCCGGGCGGCAGGCGGTGCACCAGCACGGCCTGGTGCGGCCGTGTCACCAGCGCCGCCTCCGGCTGCCAGGCGGAGAGGGGCCCGAGCGGCATCTCGCCCACCTGCATCGCCCAGATCGTCACCACCGGCTGCGCCGAGGCCAGCAGCCGCAGCGCCGGATGGGGCCGCAGCACCCGCCGCTCCAGCCCCGCATCGGCGCCGGCGAGGGCGGCGAGGGAGAGCGGCGGCGCATCGGCGGCATGGAAGGCGCGGGCGCGCGCATCCTCCAGCCGCAGCAGGTCCGGCAGGTAGGGCAGCGCGGCGGCGGGCGGGAAGCCGGCCACGAAGCGCGGGAAGCCGCCGCCATAGGCCAGCATCACCGGCGAGCGCGGCGGGTGGCGGCGGGCATAGGCGGCGGCCATGGCGGCGAAGAAGGCCTCGCCCACCACGGCCTGCCCGGCCGGGTAGCGCGCGGCCAGCGCCGCCACCAGCCCGGATACCACGTTGTTGCGGTGGACGGCGAAGCGCCGCTCCGGCGCCTCGCCCGGCAGGGGGCGCAGCGGCGCTGGCAGCGGTGCCGCCGGGTCCAGCAGCGCGGCGGCGAGCGGCGCCGTCGAGGCGTCGGCCGGCGGCGGGGGCAGGGAAGCGTTCATGCCGCCCGCCGTGTCCGGGCCGGTTGCAGCAGCGCCTCGGCCCGTGCTGCCTCGCGCAGCAGCACCGGCCAGGGCGGCACGTCATTGTCCCACTCGATCAGCGTCGGCAGCGGGCCGGTCGCCTCCAGCAGGCGGGCGTAGAGCGCCCAGACCGGGTCGGCCACCGGTGCGCCATGGTCGTCGATCAGCAGCGGCGGCCCCGACTCCGGGCCGGTGGCGGCGGCATGGCCGGCGAGATGGACCTGCCGCACGGCGTGCAGCGGGAAGCATGCCAGCTCGGCCGCCGGGTCGGCGCCGCGGTTGCGCGCGGCGACGTAGAGGTTGTTCACGTCAAGCAGCAGGAAGCAGCCGGTGCGGCGGGCGACTTCCGCGAGGAACACGCCCTCCGGCATGGTCTCGCCGGCGAAGGCGACGTAGCTGGCCGGGTTCTCCAGCAGCATCGGGCGGCCGAGCGCCGCCTGCACCGCGTCCACATGGTGGGCCACCCGCGCCAGGGTCTCGGGCGTGTAGGGCAGCGGCAGCAGGTCGTTGTAGTAGATCTCGCCATGGCGGGACCAGGCGAGGTGCTCGGAAAAGCTCTCCGGCGCGTAGCGGGCGCAGAGCCGGCGCAGCCGCGCCAGATGCGCCCGGTCCGGCGGCGCCATGCCGCCGATCGAGAGGCCGACGCCATGCAGGGAGAGCGCATGGTCCTGGCGCAGCCGGGCGAGCTGGGCGTGCGGCGCGCCGCCTTGGCCCATGTAGTTCTCGGCATGCACCTCCAGGAAACCCACCGCCGGCGGCGCAGCCATTCTGCCCGGCCAGGGCGACGCCGTAGCATTTCTCGGTGGCGGCCTGCTGCGCGGCGGCCGGGGCGGCGCCCAGCGCCAGGGCCGTGCCGAGCGAGCCGAACAGCGCGAGGGCGAGGGTGGAGGAGGTGGAAGCCATGGGTCTGTCTCCGTGGTCGGCGGGGCCGGAAGCGGCCCACGGAGGCGATTACGGCGCGCCGGACCCCGGCATTACACGGCACGGCGGCGGAATATTTTCCCGGCGCCGCGTAACGTCCCGCCCCTGGGCGCCGAACGGAGGCAGGCGCATGCAGCACAGGGGAGGCCGGGCTGACGGAGGATGAGGAATGGTCCGGCTGGATGCAGGCCGGCCTGGCCGGCGACGCCGCGGCCTACCGGCGCCTGCTGGAGGCGCTGACGCCGGTGCTGCGGGCGCGGGCGCGGCGCGGCTTCCAGCGCGCCGGCCTGCCGCCGGCCGAGGCGGAGGACGTGGTGCAGGAGGCGCTGCTGGCCATCCACCTGAAGCGCCACAGCTGGGACAGCGCGCGGCCGCTCGGGCCGTGGCTGGCCGCCATCCTGCGGCACAAGCTGGTCGACGCGCTGCGCCGCCGGCCCGCCGCGGCGCATGTGCCGATCGACGACCTGCTGGAGATCCTGCCCGCCGAGGCACCACCCGAGCCGGCGCGCGGACACGAGCTGGACCGGCTGCTGGCGCAGCTCGGCGCCCGGCAGCGGGACATCGTCCAGGCCCTCACGGTCGAAGGGCTTTCCGCGCGGGAGGCGGCGCAGCGCCTCCGCATGTCCGAGGGCGCGGTGCGCGTCGCCCTGCACCGGGCGCTGAAGACCCTGGCCCTGCTCACCGGAAGGCAAGCCGCATGAACACCACAGAGCTCATCAACGCCCTGGTGCAGGACCAGGCGGCGCCGCGCTGGCGCCTGCCCGACGCGCTGCGCATCGGGCTGGCGGCGGGGGCGGTGCCGGCCGCGCTGGCCGTGCTGCTGTGGCTGGGGCCGCGCGCCGGCCTGCTGGCGCTGCTGCCCACCGCGCCGCTACTGCTGAAATTCGCCACCACCCTGGGCCTGGCCCTCTGCGCCCTGGCGCTGACGCTGCGCCTGGCGCGGCCCGATGGCACGCCCGGCGCCTGGCCCTGGGGCCTGGCGGCGGTGGCGCTGCTGCTGGCGGGCGGCGTGGCGCTGGAACTGGCCCTGGCGCCGGCGGCCGAATGGGGCGCCCGGCTGCGCGGACAGAACGCCCTGGCCTGCCTGATCCTGGTGCCGCTGCTGGCCCTGCCGCCGCTGGCCGGGCTGCTGCTGGCGCTGCGCCAGGGCGCGCCGCGCCGGCCGGGGCTGAGCGGCACCCTGGCCGGGCTGGCGGCCGGCGGCGTGGCCGCCGCGCTCTACGCCCTGCACTGCGTCGACGACAGCCCGCTCTTCCTGGCGATGTGGTACGGGCTGGGCATCGGCTTCACTGGCCTGCTGGGCGGTCTGGCCGGCCGGATCTGGCTGCGCTGGTAGCGGGCGCCGCGCGGCAGGCTCAGGCGGCCAGCGCCGCCGGCGGCGCGCCGAGCACCGCCGCCATCCGCTCCCGGAGCTGCGCCTTCACCTCCTCCACGAAGGGGTTCTCCTCGGTGATGGTGCGGAACAGCGCCTCGGAATCCTGCGAGACCATGGCGGTGGCGCGCATCAGCTGATCGAAGCTGCTGGTGGTGTGGGGCAGGGGCGGCATCTCCAGCCCCGCCACGACGCGGCCCAGCAGATGCGTCAGCCCCTGCACCCAGGCCATCTGCCGGTCATGCGCCTCCGGCGTCATCACCACCACCTCCAGCCCGAGGCGGCGCAGCATCCGCCCCGCCAGCCGCCCGCGCGCGCCGGCGCCGGGGCAGAGCACCAGCCGCAGCCCGGCGATGCCCTCCCTCCCGCTCTGCGGCCCGAACAGGGGATGGGTGCCGAGGATCTCCACATGCGCCGGCAGCAGGGCGCGCAGCGTGGCGAGCGGCCGCACCTTCAGCGAGCAGACCTCCACCACCAGCGCGTTGGGGCGCAGATGCGGGGCGATGGCACGCGCCGCCTCGGCCAGCCGCGCCACCGGCACGGCCAGCACCACCACGGGCTGGCCGGCGGCCTCCGCCAGGGTGGCGCCGCCGGGCCGGGCCGGATCGTGCCCATGCACGGCGAAGAGCTTTTCGAGGTGAGGCCGGGCGAAGGCGCCGAAGGCACCGAGGCCGATCAGGCCGAGAGACGGAAGCGGGGAGGGAGACATGAAAACCTCGGGCTGGGCTGGGCGCCGACGCCGAGGGGATGCTCCTGAAACACACATGCCGCCCGGCGGCGGCATGGTTCGATCTGGCAGGGTCGACCGGGCCGCTCTCTATGGAGAGAGCGGATAATAGGATCGCAGCGAGGGCGCGGCCTTGGTCATGGGCCGACCTTGCGCCCCCGCCGCGAGGCCTGTCAAGCGGCGGGCGGTTTGCGCCGGGGGATCAGATAACTGGCGCCTTGCGCCGGGGGATCAGATGACTGGCGCCCTGCGCCAGGGCGCGAAGGATGCCGCCTCCCGCTCGCCGAGGCGGGAGAGCAGGGCGGGCCAGCCGCGCAGCCCTTCCTCCAGCGAGGCGAGGCGGAAGAACTCGTTGGGCGCGTGCACATCCTCGTCCGGCATGGCGTAGCCGAACATCAGTGTGTCGATGCCCAGCATCTCCTGGAAGATGCCGGTGATGGGCAGGGTGCCGCCGATGCGCGCCCGCGCCGGGGCACGGCCCGCGGCCTCGCGCACCACCGCCTCGGCCGCCACGAGCAGCGGGTGGCCATCGGGCAGGGTGGAGGAGGGGGAGTTGCCGCCGGGCGGGCTGAATTCCAGCACCACCCCCTCCGGGCAATGCGCCTGGAGATGGTCCACGATACGCTGCCGCGCCGCGTCCGGGTCCTGCCCCGGCACCAGGCGGGCGGTGATCTTGGCATGGGCCTCGGCGGCGATGACGGTCTTGCTGCCGGCCCCGGTGTAGCCGCCCCACATGCCGTTCACGTCGATCGAGGGGCGGAGGGTGATGCGCTCCCGCACGCTGTAGAGCGGGTCGCCATGCGGCAGGGCCTGCGGGCCGGCGTAGAACGCGGCCTCGTCGCCGGCGAGCTCGGCGGCGTCCGCCCGGTCGCGGTTGGTCAGCGGCGTGGCGTCGCTGTCGAAGCCGGGCACCTGGATGCGGCCCTCGGCGTCGTGCAGCGTGGCGACGAGGCGGGCCAGCTCATGGATGGCGTTGCGCACGGCACCGCCATAGCGGCCGGAATGCATGTCCTTCCCCGCCGAGCGCAGCGTCACCTCCAGCTTGCACAGCCCGCGCGAGCCGGTGTTCAGCGTCGGGATCGTGGTGCTGGCGCGGCCGCCATCGGCCGAGAGCACGGCATCGGCCGCGAGCAACTCCCGGTGCGCCTCGATGATGCGGCGGATGCTGGGGCTGCCCGTCTCCTCCTCGCCCTCCAGGAAGAACTTCACGTTGACGGGGCAGCCGCCCTCCACCGCCAGGAAGGCGCCGATCGTCTCCACCGCGATGAGGGTGGAGCCCTTCACGTCCGAGGCGCCGCGGGCATAGAGCCGGCCGTCGCGGATGCTGGGCTCGAAGGGCGGCGTCACCCAGAGGTCGAGCGGATCCGGCGGCTGCACGTCGTAATGGCCATAGACGACGATCGTCGGCTTGCCGGGCGCGCCGAGCCATTCGCCATAGACCGCCGGCTGGCCGCCGCCATCGAGCAGCCGGACATTCTGCAGCCCCAGCGCCTCCAGGCGTTGCAGCAGGAAGTCCCGCGTGGCGCGCATCCCCTCGGCATAGGCCGGGTCGGTGCTGACGCTGGGCAGGCGCAGCAGCGCCATCAGGCGGTCGAGGATCGCATCCTTCTGCGAAATCAGATGGTCGGCGACGGCTTGGCTCATCGTGTCACTCTTCTTCGTTGCTGTCGGTCACAGGGGCGCCACGAAGCCTTCGGCGCCGTCGCTCACGGCGGGGTCGTGCGAGGGGATGACCAGCTCCGGCGCGTCGGCCAGGGCCAGCACGCGCTCGAAGGCGGCCAGTGCGTCGCCCACATGCCAGAGGGCGGGGAAGGGCACGCGCCGCTCCAGATGCGCGCGCAGCGCCACCGTGTCGCTGGCCAGCACCATCCAGCCGCGCGCCGTGCGCAGCCGGACGAATTGCAGCCCGTCCGTGTGGCCGCCCGCATGGTGCAGCTCGAGGCCGGGGAGCAGCTCCACCACCCCGTCATGCAGCGCCAGGCGCCCGGCATGGAGCAGCGCGGTGTGGGCGGCGATGTCCTCCGCCCGGTAGCCGGCGCGCAGCACGGCGTGGCGCATGGCGGGGCCGTTCACATAGGCCATCTCCCGCGCCTGCATGTGGAAGGTGGCGGCGGGGAAGAGGCCGGGCTGCCCGGCATGGTCCCAGTGCAGATGCGTCTGCACCACATGCCGCACCACGCCCGGCTCCACGCCGAGCCGCGCCATGGCAGCGGGCAGGGTGCCGTCGGTGGGCTTGCCGAAGGCGGCGCAGGTCTCGGGGCTGGCGGCGGTGTCCATCGCCACCCAGCCCTGCGGGCCGCGCAGCAGGTAGGCGTGGTAGGCGAAGGGGGTCGGTGCATCGCCGCCCGCCCCTCCGAGGAAGGTCTGCGCCGCGCGCCGCGCCGGATCGCTGGCGAAGCGGATGGCATAGGCCTGCCACACCGCGCCGCTCATGGCCGCTGCCCCATCAGCGAGAGCCCGCCATCCACGGTGACGGTGCTGCCGGTGACGTAGGCCGCGAGGTCGCTGGCGAGGTAGAGGATGGCGCCCGCCACATCCTCCGGCGTGCCGGTGCGGCCGGCGGGGATGAGGGCGAGCTTCGCCGGGCGCCAGGCCGGGTCCTGCCGCGCGGCGCGGTTGAAGTCGGTCTCGATGGTGCCGGGAGCGACGAGGTTCACCGTGATGCCATCGGGCGCCAGTTCCAGCGCCATCTGCCGGGCGAGCTGCATCAGCCCGCCCTTGGCGCTGCCATAGGCCACGAGGCCGGGATTGGGCATCCACTGGTTCACCGAGGAGGTGAAGACGATGCGCCCGCCCTGGCCCGCCGCCCGCATCAGCCCCGCCGCCTCCCGGGCGAGGGCGAAGGCGCCGCCGAGATTGACGGCGTGGACGCGGGCGAACTCGGCGTCCGTCGTCTCGGCGAGCGGCTTGCGCAGCAGCATCCCGGCATTGCTCACCAGGATGTCGAGGCCGCCCAGCGCCTCGGCCGCGCGGTGGGCGAGGCCGGCGGCCTGCGCCGTGTCGCCGATATCCGCCTGCAGCGAGGGGCCGCCGGTCTGTTCGGCAAGGGCGGCGGCGGCCTCCGGCTCGGCATGGTGGTGGATGGCCACGCGCGCGCCGGCCCCGGCCAGCAGCAGCGCCGCCGCGCGGCCGATGCCCTCCGTGCCCGCGCCGGTGACGAGAGCGCGCCGGCCCGAGAGATCGATGGCGAGCGGCATCAGCGCGCCGGGGTGATTTCGATGGCGAGTGTCTCCTCGTCGGCGCGTGGGGTGAAGCCCACCTTGTCCGCGCGCCCCGCCCACACCGCCTCGAAGGTGAGGATGGGGATGATGAGGTTCTCGGCCATGGTCTTCTCCATCACCTCCTCCAGCAGGGCGCGGCGCTGGCCTTCGTCGAGGGTGCGGCGGGCGCGCTGGATCAGCCCGTCCAGCGCCGGGTTGCCGATGCCGGAGTAGTTGATGGCGCCGAGGCCGAGTTCCTTGTTCGGGGTGTGGACCTGGCTGGTGAGGAAGTAGCTGCTCTCGCCCGTCAGGCTGCCCCAGCCGGCGGCGTGCAGCGGCCATTCGCGTCGCGCGCGGGCGGGGAAGAAGGTGGCGCGCGGCTGGGCGTTGAGATCGACGCGGATACCGGCACGCTGCAATTGCTGCGCCGCCGCCTCGCAGATCTTGCTGTCGTTGACGAAGCGGTCATTCGGGCAGGCGAGGCTGGTCTGGAAGCCGTTGGGGTAGCCGGCCTCGCGCAGCAGGGCGCGGGCGCGCTCCAGGTCGAAGCGGGCGGGCGCGATTTTCTCCGAGTGGCCGAAGAAGCCCTCCGGCACCGCCTGGTTGGCGACGCGCGCGCGCCCCTCCATCAGCCGCTCCACGATGGCCGTGCGGTTGAGGGCGAGGGAGACGGCCTCGCGCACCTTCGGGTCCTTCCACGGGTTCTTCGCCAGCGGCTGCCCCTGCGTGTCCCGCGTGCCGGCGAGCGGCTCCTTCTCCAGCTCGGGGAACAGCATGTAGACATAGGCGGAGGGGCCGCTGAACACGCGCAGCCGCCGCGCGCCCTCGGTCTTCTCCAGCCGCGCCACGTCCTGCAAGGGAACAGCGTTGATGAAGTCCACGTCGCCGGCGAGCAGGGCGCCGACGCGCGCGCCGTCGCTCGGGATGGGGCGGAAGGTGACGCGCGACCAGGCGGGCGCCGTGCCGTGATAGGAGGCGTTGCGCTCCAGCACCAGCGGCTGCCCCGGCTGCCAGGAGGCCAGACGATAGGGCCCGGTGCCGATCGCCGCCGCGCCGCTGTTGAACTCGCCCGTGCTGCGCACCCCCTTGGCCGAGGAGAGGATGAAGATGTTGGAGAGGTTGACCGGCAGCAGCGGCACCGGCCCGTCGGTGAGGAAGCGCACCGTGCGGGCATCGACCACCTGCACCTCGCGGATGCCCTGGATGTAGGTGGCGTAGCTGTTCGGGTTGCCCTGCACGCGCGTCACGCGCTCGATGGTGAAGCGCACATCCTCGGCGGTCAGCGTGCTGCCATCGTGGAAGGTGACGCCCTCGCGCAGGCGGAACTCCCAGGTGGTGTCGTCCACCGCCTTCCAGGATTCCGCCAGCGACGGGCGGAGCTGGAGCGACGGATCGCGCGAGAGCAGCGTGTCGTAGATGTTGCGCAGCGCCGAGGTGTTGGTGCCGAGCAGGTTGAACTGCGGGTCCATCGTGCCCGGCTCGCCCTGCATGCCGATGGTCAGGCTCTGCGCCGCGCCCTGG
>NZ_JCACVY010000188.1:0-8483 GCF_058833935.1 Roseomonas sp. TS2
AGCGTGGTCTTGACGTCACGCGCGAATGTCCGTTGAAGGGACGGAGCATCACCGCACTGGCCGGGCATGGTCCAGAGGACCGGGCCGTGGTCGCGCCCGGGCGGTTCCAGAGGATCATATCCCATCCGTTTCGCGAATGATCCGCCCTCCGGACTCTCAGCAAGGCGAACCCCATGGAACAACTTCCCCGGATCGAAAGTGGGATCGCCGGCCTCGATATCCTGCTGAAGGGCGGGCTGGTCGCCGGCTCATCCTATATCATCCAGGGGCGTCCCGGCTCCGGGAAGACCATCTTCGCCAGCCAGATCGCCTTCCACCACGCCAGCCGCGGCGGGCGCGTCCTGTTCGCCACCCTGCTCTCCGAGACGCATGAGCGGCTGTTCCAGTTCCTGTCGACGCTGAGCTTCTTCCGGCGGGACCGGGTGGGCGCGGAGATGCAGTTCGTCAGCGCCTTCGACACGCTGGAGAATGAGGGGCTGGACGAGGTGGTCAAGCTGCTGCGGCGCGAGATCAGCCGGCAGAAGGCCTCGGTGATGGTGGTGGACGGGGTGCTCAACGCCCGTTCCCGCGCCGAGACGCAGCTCGACACCAAGCGCTTCATCGCGGAGCTGCAGGGCCATGCCGCCTTCGCCGGCTGCACCGTGCTGTTCCTCACCAGCGCCCGGCTGGATGATGGCAGCCCGGAGCACACCATGGTGGACGGGGTGATCGAGCTGGGGGAGGAGCTGGTCGGCAGCCGCTCCCTGCGCCGCATCCACCTGCGCAAGACCCGCGGCAGCGGCGCCCTTGCCGGCCTGCACGAGTTCGAGATCAACAGCCAGGGCGTCGTGGTGTATCCCAGGCTGGAGACCGTCTGGGGGCAGATCGCCTCGCAGGAGCCGGTGAGCGTGGCGCGGGAGAGCAGCGGCATCCCGGTGATGGACGAGATGCTGGGCGGCGGCCTGCCGCCTGCCTCCATCACCCTGGTGCTGGGGCCTTCGGGCAGCGGCAAGACCTCGCTCGGCCTGCATTTCCTGTCACGCTGCACGCCGGAGGAGCCGGGGCTGCTGTTCGGCTTCTACGAGACGCCGGAGCGCCTCTGCCTGAAGGCCGCCAACCTGGGCATCGACCTGCGCGGCCTGGTCGCCTCCGGCGCGGTCGAGATCATCTGGCAGCCTGCCTCGCAGCGGTCCCTGGACCGGCTGGGCCATCAGCTGCTCGGGGCCGTGGAACGGCGCAAGGTGCGGCGCGTGATGATCGACAGCCTGAGCGGCATGGCCCGCGCCGCCGCCCGCCCGGACCGGCTGATCGACTTCTACACCGCCCTGACCAACGAGTTGCGCGAACGCGGCGTCACCACCGTGTCCACATGGGAGATGCGCGGCCTGTTCGGAGCGGAGATCAATGCGCCGGCGCCGGAACTCTCCAGCCTCATGGACAATCTGCTGATGCTCCGTTTCGTCGAGGTGGAAGCGGATGTGAGGCGGGTGCTGACCATCCTGAAGGTGCGCGACAGCGACTACGACCCCTCCCTGCGCGACGTCACCATCACCAGCGATGGCATCCTCCTCAAGCCGAGCTTCGAGAAGATGTCCATGGTGCTTTCCGGCTCCCCTACGAAGAAGGGGAGCTGACCGCGCGAGCGTTCAGAGCGGTACCACATCATGACAACGATCTTGGTCGCGGACGACGAGTTCCTCATCACGGACGTGCTCGCCTTCGCCCTGGAGGATGAAGGGTTCATGGTGGTCCGTGCCAGCAATGGCAGGAAGGGGCTGGACGTGCTGGACCGCGAGCGCCCCGATCTCGTCATCACCGACTACATGATGCCGGTCATGAACGGCGTGGAGTTCGCCCAGGCGATCCGGGGCCGCCTTGGCACCGGCATGCCGATCATCCTGATGAGCGGCGCGCATGCCGACCTCGCCCGCGAGAGCGGACATTTGTTCGCCCGGATCTTCGAGAAGCCCTTCATCATCGGCGAGGTGATCGAGGCAGTGATCGCCCTGGTGGGCCGCCCGGGCTGAGGCAAGGCGCCGCCGCGCCGCCCCTCGCGCCGCCCCCTGGTCAGCCTCCGGCGGGCGCCGGGGCCAGGCGGGCGGAGGCGGCCAGGGCCGGTGGCTCCAGCGCATGCAGCGCGTCGAGCAGCGCGACCTGGAAGCTGCCCGGGCCACACGCCTGCCCCGCCGCCCGCTCGGCCGCCACGCCCAGCGTGGCCAGCCCGGCCACCGCCGCCGCCATCCCCGGCAGCCCGGCGCCCAGGAAGGCGCCGATCAGCGCCGTCGCGGTGCAGCCCATGCCGGTGACGCGGGTGAGCAATGGGTGGCCATTGGCCACCGCGACGGCCCTCTCCCCGTCGGTGACATGATCCACCGCCCCGGTGACGGCGACCGTGATGCCGAGCGCGCGCGCCAGCCGCGCCGCCGCCGCGTGCGCCATCACCGTGGGATGCGCGCTGTCGACGCCGCGGGAGGCGAGGCCGGCCTCGCCGGCCACGGCCAGGATCTCGGAGGCGTTGCCGCGCAGCACGGCGGGGCGCAGCGCCGCCATCTCCTGCGCCGCCGCCAGCCGGAACGGGGTGGCGCCGGCCGCCACGGGGTCGAGGACCCACGGCACGCCCGCCGCCCGCGCCGCCGGGACGGCGCGGCGCATGGCCCGCAGCTGCGGCGCGGTGAGGGTGCCGATATTCACCACCAGCGCGGCGGCGTGGGGGGCGAAATCGGCCACCTCCTCCTCCGCCTGCACCATGGCCGGTGAGGCGCCCACCGCCAGCAGGGCATTGGCCGTGACATTGGCGACGACGACATTGGTGATGTTGTGGACCAGCGGCGCGGCGAGGCGCAGCCGTTCCAGGGCGGCGGCGGCCTGCCGGGGCAGGTCCGTCGCGGTGGTCTCCGGCACGGGTGGAACTCCCTTGGCAATCCGGCGGGCAGGCCATGGCGGGCAGGCCACAGCGGGCCGGCATGTTGCGGCGGCCGCGGGCCGGCCACAAGCGGCGGGGCCGCCGGGCAGCGGCGCAAAAAAGGCCGGGGAAGCGGATGCTCCCCCGGCCGGCCTCCGGCGCGGTCCGGGGCTGGTCGCCCCGGCGCGCGCGGCGCGTCACTCGGCCGGCTGCGCCAGCCCGATGGCCTCCGGCGCCTCCGGCAGCGCCTTGCCGCTGAGCGCCAGGCGCAGCTGCTCCTGGTCCAGCTCGCCTTCCCAGCGGGCGACGACGATGCAGGCCACCGCATTGCCCACCAGGTTGGTCAGCGCCCGGCACTCGGACATGAAGCGGTCGATGCCGAGGATCAGCGCCATGCCGGCCACCGGCACCGCCGGCACCACCGAGAGGGTGGCGGCCAGGGTGATGAAGCCCGCGCCGGTGATGCCCGCCGCGCCCTTCGAGGAGAGCATGGCCACCAGCAGCAGCAGCACCTGGTCCCACAGGCTCAGCTCGATGCCCGTGGCCTGGGCGATGAACAGCGCCGCCATGGTCATGTAGATGTTGGTGCCGTCCAGGTTGAAGCTGTAGCCGGTGGGCACCACGAGCCCCACCACCGACTTGCGGCAGCCGGCGCGCTCCATCTTCTCCATCAGCGTCGGCAGCGCCGCCTCGGAGGAGGAGGTGCCGAGCACCAGCAGCAGCTCCTCCTTGATGTAGCGGATCAGCGCCAGGATCGAGAAGCCGTTGTAGCGGGCGACCGCCCCCAGCACGACCAGCACGAAAATCAGCGCCGTGAGGTAGAAGGTGGCGATCAGCAGCGCCAGGCTGGCGATGGAGCCGATGCCGTAGCGGCCGATGGTGAAGGCCATGGCGCCGAAGGCGCCGATCGGCGCGGCCTTCATCAGGATGGCCACCAGCTTGAACATGCCGGCCGAGGCGGAGTGCAGCACGGCCATGACCGGCTCCGCCTTGTCGCCCACCGAGGCGAGGGCGATGCCGAACAGCACCGAGAAGAACAGCACCTGCAGGATGTCGCCCGAGACGAAGGCGGCTACCGGCGAGGCGGGGATGATGTTGGTCAGGAAGCCGACCAGCGTCGTCTCGTGCGCCTTGGCGGCGTAGCCGGAGACGGCCTTGGGGTCGAGCGTGGCGGGGTCCACGTTCAGCCCGGCGCCGGGCTGCACGATGTTGGCCACGATCAGCCCGACGATCAGCGCCAGGGTGGAGAAGACCAGGAAGTAGAGCATCGCCTTGCCGGCGACGCGGCCGACCTTGCCGATGTCGCGCACCCCGGCGATGCCGGTCACCACCGTCAGGAAGATGACCGGGGCGATGACCATCTTGACCAGCTTGATGAAGGCGTCGCCCAGCGGCTTCATGTCCGCGCCGGTCTGCGGATAGAAGTGCCCGAGCAGGATGCCGACGGCGATGGCGAAGAGAACCTGCACATACAGGTGCTGGTAGAATTTGCGCGGCGCGCCGGGCGCGGTCGCCGCTTGGATGGGTGCATAGGCCATGGATATCCCCCCCTGCCTGAAGTTCCGGCGTGGCCGTGCCGCCGCGCCGGCGGTGTCGTTCCGTGGTGTGGACCGCCGCGAGGGCGGTGCTCGGAACCCCCATGGCAAGGGGGGTGCCAGAGCGGGCAGGGTCCGGCCGCTCTGGCTTACTCCTTGATCTTATACATGTTTGTGCGGCGGCGTGGCCGGCACGCCGGCGCCGATCGTGCGGATTTCCGCACAGATTCCAGAGGCGTTGTGCGGCTTTCCGCCCGGCCTGGCGGGCATCCGGCATGAGCGCCGCGCCCGGCGCGGCCCGCCCATGGCGGAGCCTGTTCCAGGTTGTCGCGGCCCTCGCCGTGCTGTTCGCGCTCGACCGTGGCGCCGACCATCTGGCGCGGCGCTGGGTGCTGGCCGACCTCGCCGCCTCGGCCGGCGCCGCCGCCGAGCTGCGCGGCGCCGTGCTGCAGGCCGAGATCGAGAAGCAGCGCAGCCTGCCCCTCATCCTGGCGCAGGACCCCGACCTGCGGGAGGCGCTCGCCGCCCCCAGCCCGGCGCGGCTGGAGGCGCTGAACGCCAAGCTGGAGGCGCTGGCCCAGGGCACCCGCACCGCCGTGATCTACGCGCTGGACCGCACCGGCGTGGCGCTGGCCGCCAGCAACTGGCGCACCGGCACCAGCTTCGTCGGCAGCGACTATGCCTTCCGCCCCTATTTCCGCGATGCGCTGCGCGAGGGCGCGGCGGAGCATTTCGCCCTCGGCACCGTCAGCAACCGCCCCGGCCTCTACCTGGCGCGGCGGCTGGACGGGCGGGACGGGCCGGTCGGCGTCATCGTCATCAAGGCGGAGTTCGAGGCGGTGGAGGAAGCCTGGCGCCGGCTGCCCGGTCCCGTCCTGGCCACGAACCCGCGCGGCATCGTCACCGTCACCAGCGTGCCGGCCTGGCACTTCCTGGCCACCCGGCCGCTGGCAGGGCCGGAGCGCGAGGCGATCCGCGAGAGCCTGCAATTCGGCAATGCGCCGCTCGGCGACCTCCGCCTCGCGCCGCTGGCCGGCGATGCCACGCTGCGCCGCCTGCCGCCCGGCGCCCGGCCGGAGGACAACCCGGCCCTGCCCGTCACCCGCCCCGTGCCTGGCACCGGCTGGACACTCACCCTGCTGGCCCCGGTGCGCCCGGTGCTGGAGCCGGCCCGCCTGGCGGCCCGGCTGGGCGCGCTGCTGCTGGGCGGGGCGGGGCTGGCTGGCATGGCGCTGGCGCTGCGGCGGCGCGGCCGGCTGCGCCGCGACCTGGCACGCGACGCCGCCCGCCGGCAGGAGCTGGAGGAGCAGGTGAGCCTCCGCACCGCCGAGCTGCGCACCGCCAATGCAAGGCTGCGCGCCGAGGCGGTGGAACGCCAGCGCGCCGAGGCCACGCTGCACGGGCTGCGCGACGAGCTGGCCCAGGCCAACCGCCTGGCCATCCTCGGCCAGATCACCGCCAGCGTGGCGCATGAGATCAACCAGCCGCTGGCCGCCATCCGCACCTTCGCCGACAACGCGCTGAAGCTGCTGGGGCGCGGCGACGCGGCCACGGCCGGGCGCGCGGTGGAGACGATCGCCGGGCTGACAGGGCGGATCGGCACCATCACCGAGGGGCTGCGCGGCTTCGCCCGCAAGGGTGGCGGCGAGAGCGAGCCGGTGGCCCTGCGCGCCGCCATCGAGGGGGCGCTGCTGCTGGTCGGCCACCGGCTGCGGCAGCACGGCGTCGCGGTGGAGGTGGCGGTGGAGGGCGAGCCCCGGCTCCGCGCCGAGCGGGTGCGGCTGGAGCAGGTGCTGGTGAACCTCGTCCAGAACGCCATCGAGGCGTTGCAGGGCCGCGCCGATGGCCGCATCCGCATCAGCGCCGCCGCCGCGCCGGAGGGCGGCGCCACGCTGCGGGTGGCCGATAACGGCCCCGGCCTCGCGCCTGCGGTGCGCCGCTCATTGTTCATGCCCTTCACCACCACCAAATCCGCCGGTCTCGGCCTGGGGCTGGTGATCTGCCGCGACATCGTGGCCGATCTCGGCGGCACGCTGGAGGCGCCGGAACGCCCGGAGGGCCTGGAAGGCGCGGAATTCGTCATGACCTTCGGGAAGGCGCTGTGATGGACGTTGTGTTCGTCGACGACGACGACACCCTGCGGGAGGCCAATCTGCAGAGCTTCGCGCTGGAGGGGCTGACGGCCATGGCCGTGCCCTCCGCCGGGCGGGCGCTCGATGTGCTGGACGCCGACTTCCCCGGCGTGGTGGTGACCGACATCCGCATGCCGGGCATGGACGGGCTGGCCCTGTTCCGCCGCCTGCGCGCCCTGGACCCGGACCTGCCGGTCATCCTCATCACCGGGCATGGCGACATCCCGATGGCGGTCGGCGCCATCCGCGAGGGGGCCTACCACTTCCTGCCCAAGCCCTACCCGGCCGAGCAGCTCCTCGCCGCCGTGCGCCACGCGCTGGAGAAGCGGCGGCTGGTGCTGGAGAACCGGCGCCTGGCCCGGGCGGTGGAGGCGGCCGGGGCGGAGGACGGGGCCTTCCTCGGCGCCGCGCCGGCCATGCGCCGCCTGCGGGAGACGCTGCGCCAGGTGGCCGACGCGGCGGTGGACGTGCTGGTGGAGGGGGAGACGGGCAGCGGCAAGGACGTGGTGGCGCGCCAGCTCCACGCGCTGAGCCGCCGCGCCGCCCGCCCCTTCGTGGCGCTGAACTGCGGCGCCCTGCCCGAGAGCGTGATGGAGAGCGAGCTGTTCGGCCACGAGGCCGGCGCCTTCACCGGCGCGCAGAAGCGCCGCGTCGGCCGCATCGAGCATGCCGATGGCGGCACGCTGTTCCTCGACGAGATCGAGGCCATGACGCCCGCCATGCAGGTGAAGCTGCTGCGGGTGCTGGAGAGCCGCGAGATCGCCCCCCTCGGCACCAACGAGGTGCGGCGGCTCGACCTGCGCGTGGTGGCCGCCACCAAGGTGGGGCTGGCCGAGCTGGTGCGGCAGGGCGCCTTCCGCGAGGATCTCTACTACCGGCTGCATGTGGTGACGCTGCGGGTGCCGCCGCTGCGCGAGCGGCGGGAGGATATCCCGCTGCTGTTCGCGCATTTCCTGGCCCGCGCCGCGGCGCGCTTCGAGCGGCCCGCGCCGGCGATCGACGCCGCCACGCAGCGCCATCTGGAGAGCCATGCCTGGCCCGGCAATGTGCGCGAGCTCTCCCACTTCGCCGAGCGGGTGGCGCTGGGCCTGGCCGATCTGCCTGCCGCGGCCGGGGCGGCCCCGGCGGGGGCGATGGCGGGGGCTGCCTCCCTGTCCGAGCGCGTCGACGCCTATGAGGCGGCGCTGCTGGCGGAGGCGATGGCGGCGCACCAGGGCGATGTGCGGCAGGCCATCGCCGCCCTCGGCATTCCGCGCAAGACCTTCTACGACAAGCTGAAGCGCCACGGCATCGCACCGCAGGACTACCGCGGCGGCAGGGAGGAGGGCGCGACCGGGTGAGGCGCCCCGCCCGCCGCCGGGCGTTCAGTCGATGCGGCGCAGCCCCTTGGCGAAGCGGCGCCAGTTCCGCACGTAGTTCTCGGCCGAGGCGCGCAGGCCGGCGATCGCCGCCTCGTCCAGCTCCCGCGCGGCCTTGGCGGGCGAGCCGATGATCAGCGAGTTGTCGGGGAATTCCTTGCCCTCGGTCACCAGGGCATTGGCGCCGATCAGGCAGTTGCGGCCGACCCGCGCATTGTTCAGCACCGTGGCCCCCATGCCCACCAGCGTGCCGTCGCCGATGGTGCAGCCATGCACGATGGCATGGTGACCGACCGTCACCCCGGCGCCGATGGTCAGAGGCGCGCCGGGATCGGCGTGCAGCATCGCGCCCTCCTGGATGTTGGTGCCGGCACCGACGATGATGGGCGTCCGGTCCCCGCGCAGCACGGCGCCGAACCAGATGCCCACATCCTCGCCCAGCGTCACGTCGCCGATCACATGCGCGTCGGGGGCGATCCAGTAGCGGCCGGCCTCCGGCAGGCGGGGCGCGATTCCATCCAGTTCATAGAGCGGCATGGCGTTTCCTGTGTTCTTCCCGGCGGGGTGGCCCCCGTCC
>NZ_JCACVY010000189.1:0-8464 GCF_058833935.1 Roseomonas sp. TS2
GGTCATCGGCGGCGGGCTGCACGGGCTTTCGGCGGCGCTGCACCTGGCGCGGCGCGGCCGGCGCGTGCGGGTGCTGGAGAAGGAGGTGGCCGGCGCCCATGCCTCCGGCTTCTCGGCCGGCGGGGTGCGCACGCTGGGGCGGCACTCGGCGGAGGTGCCGCTGGCCCTGGCGGCGCTGGATCTCTGGCACGGCATCGCCGCCCTGGTGGGCGAGGATTGCGGCTTCCAGCCCACCGGCCAGATCAAGGTGGCCGAGGATGCCGCCGAGCTGGCCGTGCTGGAACGGCGCGTGGCCGGGATGCGCGCGCAGGGCCATGCCCATGAGGAACTGATCGGGCCGGAGGCGCTGCGCCGCTGGCTGCCGGCGCTGGCGCCGCATTGCGTGGGCGGCATCCTCTGCCGTCGGGACGGCTTTGCCGAGCCCTACCGCACCACCCTCGCCTTCCGCCGCGCCGCCCTGGCGCTGGGGGCGGAGGTGGTGGAGGGCGCCCGCGTCACCGCGCTGGAGCGGCACGGCGGCCTCTGGCATCTCCGCTGCGCCGATGGCGCCCGCCATGCCGCCCCGGTGCTGGTGAACGCCGCCGGCGCCTGGGCCGGCC
Organism: Roseomonas sp. TS2; assembly: GCF_058833935.1. NCBI lineage: Bacteria > Pseudomonadati > Pseudomonadota > Alphaproteobacteria > Acetobacterales > Roseomonadaceae > Roseomonas > Roseomonas sp. TS2. The sequence continues at coordinate 600 of NZ_JCACVY010000189.1, forward strand.
GCGTGGCACGTGCCGCGGGCGAGGACATCCCGCTCGGCTTCAACGCCTTCATGATGATGCTGACGGCGCCGATGGCCCCCTTCGTTGCCCCCGTGGTGGGCGCGACGGGCCGGCCCATCTCCTTCAAGCAGAGCGCCTCCGGGCAGGTGATGATCGGCGGCGGGCACAAGGGCGTGGCCAACCTCTCCACAGGCCGGGTGACGCTGGACATGGAGCGCCTCGCCTTCTCCGCGCGCACCGCGCTGGCGCTGTTCCCCATCCTGGCGGAGACGCGCATGGTCCATGCCTGGGCCGGCATCGAGGGCGTGCTGCCGGACGACATCCCCGTCATCGGCCGCTCCGCCGTGGCGGAGGGGCTGGTGCACGCCTTCGGCTTCTGCGGCCATGGCTTCGCCATCGCACCGCTCATCGGCGGCATCGTCGCCGATCTGGTGGTCTCGGGCGGCACCAGCCATCCCATCGCCGCCTTCGCACCGGACCGCTTCGGGCGGGCGGCGGCCGAGGCCGGGGCGGCGCTGCCCCAGCCCGCCGGATAGTGTCAATCATTTAAGAACAGTCTTTTAAGAGCCGTTCTGAATTCTCGACATGAGGAAGATCCTGGCGCGCTGGATGCATCCAACCGGCGCGCCAGGGACGGGCTCAGTCCACCCGGACCTTGGCCGCCGAGATCACCTCGCCCCAGGCGCGCCGGTCCTGCTCGATGCGGGCGGCGAAGGCGGCGGGTTCCTCGAAGCGCGGCGTCAGCCCGTTCTCGCGCAGGCGCTGCTGCAGGGTCTTGTCCTGCAGCGCCGTCTCCACCGCCCGGGCCCAGGCCCGGATCGCCGGCTCCGCCATGCCGCTGGCGCCGCAGAGGCCGAACCAGCCCACCACCTCCAGCCCCGGCACCGTGTCGGAGAGCAGCGGCGTCTCCGGGAAGGCCGGCTTCATCGAGGCGTCGCCCAGCGCCACCAGGCGCAGCTCGCCGCCGCGGATCTGCCCCACCACGTCGCCCAGGTTGGTCACCATGAAGTCGGCGCGGCCGGCCATCACGTCCATCGCCGCCGGCGCGGCGCCGCGATAGGGCACGTGCAGCATCTGCACCCCGGCCATGCGCTGCAGCCGCTCGCCCGTCAGGTGCTGCGCCGTGCCGATGCCGGCGCTGGCGTAGCTGATGGCGTTGGGCTTCGCCTTCGCCGCCTTCAGCACATCGGCCATGTCCTGGTAGGGGCCGCGCGCCCGCACCACGGCGCCGTAGCTGGAGAGCGCCACATTGGCCACCGGCACCAGGTCCTTGCGCGGGTCCACCGGCATGATCATGCCGGGCAGCTCGGGGCTGATGGTCATGGTGCCCATCGGGCACTGGAACAGCATCGAGCCATCCGCCGGGCCGCGCACCACCGCATCGGCGGCGAGGAAGCCATTGGCGCCGGTGCGGTTCTCCACCACCACCCGGCGGCCCGTGACGGCGCCGACGCCATCGGCGATCAGCCGTGCCACGAGGTCCGAGGTGCCGCCCGCGGCGAAGCCGGCCATGATGTGCAGCGTGCGGTCCGGCAGCGCCGCCTCGGGCGCCTGGGCGCGGGAGGGCACGGGGGCGGCGGCGAGGGTAACGGCGAGGGCGGCCGGCAGCAGGTGTCGCAGCATGGCGATTGTCCTCCTGAGGGATGGTGGGTCTGGGATCCTGCAGCGCGCGCTCATTCGACGCGGATGCCGCCGGCGCGGATCACCGCACCCCAGTCGCGGTGGTCCTGGGCGATGGTCTCGGCGAAGCGCGCCGGCTCCTCCAGGCGCGGGGTCAGCCCCACCTCCTGCAGGCGCCGTCGCATCTCCGGCGTGTCCATGCCCTGGCGCACCGCCGCGGCCCAGCGTGCCACCAGCCCGGCCGGCATTCCGCGCGGGCCGCACAGGCCGAACCAGCCGCTGACGGCATAGCCCGGCACCGTGGCTGAGATCTGCGGCGCCTCCGGGAAGAGCGGCGAGCCCATGCCGTCGGCGAAGGCTAGCAGGCGCAGCCCGCCGCCCTGGATCTGCGCCACCACGTCGCCAAGGTTGGTGATGATGGTGTCGGCCCGGCCGGCAACCACGTCCACCACGCCCAGCGCGGCGCCGCGATAGGGCACGTGCACCAGGCCGAGCCCCGCCTGCTGCGCCAGCCGCGCGCCGGAGAGGTGGGAGACGGAGCCGATGCCGGCGCTGGCGTAGCTCAGCCGCCCCGGCTGCCGCCGCGCCGCCGCCAGGAAGCCCGCCACGTCCTGGTACGGGGATTGCGCGGCCACCACCATGACCTGGGTGGAGTGTGCCACGTTGACGATCGGCACCAGCTCCTGAGCGGGGTCGAGCGGCATCTGCGCGCCGGGCAGCTGCGGCGTGATGGTGAGCAGGCCGGTGGCGCATTGCAGCACCGTGTGGCCATCCGGCGCCGCGCGGGCCACCGCCTCGGCGGCGATCGCGCCATTGGCGCCGGTGCGGTTCTCGACCACCGGCCGCTGGCCGAAGGCGGGGGCCACCGCCTCGGCCACGAGCCGCGCCACGATGTCGCTGGTGCCGCCGGGCGCGAAGCCGCCGATGATGCGCGGCGGCCGGTCGGGGAAGGCCCCCTCGGCCGCTCGGGAAAGCGCCAGGGGGGCGGACGCCAGCAGGGCGGCCAGACCCAGCACCCTGGCCGTGCCGGCCAGGGCGGTGAACATCCTCATCGCGGATCCTCCCGGGGCGGCCCTGCATGGGAGCCGCCCTCTTCCGGTAAACCGCCGCCCGGCCGGGCGGCGGAGCTCAGGGCCGCATCTGGAACCGCCCGGGCTGCGCCGCGCGCAGCGGCCCGGCCAGCTGCGTGAACTCGCAGAGCAGCCGCCGCGTCTCGCGCGGGTCGATGATCTCCTCCACCCAGAAGGTCTCGGCCGTGCGGAAGGGCGAGCGGAGCAGCCCCAGCCTGTGCTCGATCTCGGCGAGCTTGGCGGCCGGGTCGGGCGCCGCCTCGATCTCGGCGCGGTAGGCGGCCTCGATGCCGCCCTCCAGCGGCAGCGAGCCCCAGCGCGCCGAGAGCCAGGCATAGCGCAGCGAGAGCCGCCCCGCCGGCGTGTGCGCCGCCCCCGCCACGCCGAAGGCGTTGCGGATGATGATGCTGCACCAGGGCACGGTGGTCTGGTTCATCGCCGCCATGGCGCGCACGCCGTGGCGGATGGTGGCGGCGCGCTCCGCCTCCAGCCCGATCATGAAGCCCGGGCAGTCCACCAGATAGACCACGGGCAGGCGGAAGGTCTCCGCCATGTCGAGGAAGCGCACCACCTTCTGGCAGGTCTCGGCCGTCCAGGAGCCGCCGTAGAAATACGGGTCGCTCGCCATCAGCGCCACGGCGCGGCCGCCGAAGCGGGCGAAGCCGGTGATCAGCGAGCGGCCGAACATCTTCCCCTGTTCGAAGAAGCTGCCCTGGTCGACGACGGCCTCGATGATCTGGCGCATCTGGTAGACGCGCCGCTTGTCGCGCGGGACGATGGAGAAGAGCTTCTCCTCACGCCGCCCGGGATCGTCCTGGCAGGCGGTATCGGGCGGCAGGCCGTGCACCGAGGAGGGCAGGTAGGAGAGGAAGCGGCGGGCGCAGTCGAAGGCCTCCTCCTCCGTCTCCACCGCATGGTCCACGGCGCCGGACCTGGTCTGGATCTCCCAGCCGCCCAGCTCCTGCTTGGTGAGGTCCTGGCCGAGCCGCTTCACCACCGGCGGGCCGGCGACGAACATGGCGGCGCTCTTGGTCATCACCGAGTAGTGGCTGGCGGCCAGCCGCGCCGCGCCGAGGCCTGCCACCGAACCGAGCCCGAGCCCCACCACCGGCACGGCGCTGAGGTTGAGGGTGGTGTAGTGGAACAGGCCGGTGCCGCCGACGCCGCCCGGCAGGTTGGCCCGCCCCGTGGTCTCGATGGTCTTCACCGAGCCGCCGCCGCCCGAGCCCTCGATGACGCGGATGATGGGCAGGCGGTATTCATTGGCCATCCGCTCGGCCATCAGCGGCTTCTCGCGGATGGTGGCATCGGCCGAGCCGCCGCGCACGGTGAAGTCGTCCCCCACCACCACCACCGGGCGGCCGTCGATCTCGGCGCGGCCGAAGACGCAGTTGGAGGGGACGAGCTGGCGCAGCGTGCCGTCCGGCTCGTATTCGGCGCGGCCGGCGATGGCGCCGATCTCGTGGAAGCTGCCGGGATCGGCCAGGCGGTCCACCCGCTCGCGCACCGTCAGGCGGCCGCCCTCGTGCTGGCGGCGCACCTTGTCGGCGCCGCCCATCTGCTGCGCCATGGCCTCGCGCCGGCGCAGCTCGTCCAGCTCGGGCTGCCAGTTGCTGGCGGGGGGCGTGTGGGTATCGGGCATCGGGGGGCGCTCCTGTTCGCGTCCAGGGTCAGGCGGCGGCGTCGCCGGCCAGCAGCCCGGCGCGGGCGCGTTCGAGGAAATGCGTGTCCATCTCGGCCGCGCGCATCGCCCGGCTGCGCAGCGCGGCGGCGAGGAAGGCGGCGTTCAGCGCCACGCCGCGGGCCGTGCAGCCTTCCAGCGCGGCGGCGAGCTTCGCCAGCGCCTCGGCCCGGGTCGGGGCGTGGGCGATGACCTTGGCGATCATCGGGTCGTAGAAGGGGGTGAGGGTGTCGCCCTGGCGCACCCCGGCATCGACGCGCAGCCCCGGCGCCGCCCCGGGCAGGGTCAACTCCGCCAGCCGCCCCGGCGAAGGCAGGAAGCCGCGCGCCGGGTCCTCGGCGCAGAGCCGGGCCTCCACGGCATGGCCTTCCAGCCGGATCTCCGCCTGCGTCCAGGGCAACCTCTCACCCCGGGCGACGCGGATCTGCCACTCCACCAGGTCGAGCCCGGTGACCATCTCCGTGACCGGGTGCTCCACCTGGAGGCGGGTGTTCATCTCGATGAACCAGATGCGGTCCGCCTGCGGCGTAGCGCCCGCCTCGGCGACGAACTCCACCGTGCCGGCGCCGACATAGCCCACCGCCCGCGCCAGCGCCGCGGCACGCCGGCCGAGTTCCGCGCGCAGCGCCGGATCGACGCCCGGCGCGGGGGATTCCTCGACCAGCTTCTGGTTGCGGCGCTGCAGGGTGCAGTCCCGCTCGCCCAGGTGCAGCACGGTGCCATGGCCATCGGCCAGGATCTGCACCTCGATGTGCCGGGCGCGCGGCACCAGCTTCTCCACCAGAACCCGCTCGTCGCCGAAGGCGCCGGCCTCACGCCGCGCCGCCGCCAGGGCGGCGGGGAAGCCCGCGGCCTCGGCCACGGCGCGCATGCCACGGCCGCCGCCGCCCGCCACGGCCTTGATCAGCACGGGGAAGCCGATCGCCTCCGCCTCCGCCAGCAGCCGGCCCTCGGACTGGTCCTCGCCCTCATAGCCCGGCACGGCGGCGACGCCGGCCCGGCGCGCCACGGCCTTGGCCGCCGCCTTGCCGCCCATGGCGCGGATCGCCTCGGGCGAGGGGCCGATGAACACCAGCCCCGCCCCGGCGCAGGCCGCGGCGAATTCGGCATTCTCGCTGAGGAAGCCATAGCCCGGATGCACCATGCGCGCGCCCGAGCGCCGCGCCGCCTCGATCAGCGCCGGGATGGAGAGGTAGGAATGGCGCGGATGCGCCGGGCCGATCGGCTCCGCCCGGTCCGCCGCGGCGACATGCATCGCCGCCGCGTCGGCCTCCGAGAAGACGGCCACGGTGGGCAGGCCCATGCGCCGGCAGGTGGCGGCGATGCGGCAGGCGATCTCGCCCCGGTTGGCGATCAGGACGGCATCGGCGGCCATGCTCACGCCTCCAGCAGCGCGACGGTCTGGCCTTCCTCCACCGCCTCGCCTTCCGCCACCAGGATGGCGGCGAGGCGCCCGGCGCGCGGCGCGGTCACCGGGATCTCCATCTTCATCGATTCCAGCAGCAGGACGGTGTCGCCCTCGGCCAGCGTATCGCCCGGCCGTGCCTGGATCTGCCAGACGGAGGCCGCGATCTCAGCGGCGATTTTCACCTCGGCCATGGTCGTTTCCCCCAGGAGCCTTTATTTTGTTGTCACAGATCACAGCATGGCGGCAGGACTGTCAAGCAGCCCCGCCCCATGGCAGGAAGCCTCCATGCCGGACACCGCAGACGCCCCGCCCCTTCCCATCACCGCCGAGAGCATCGGCGCCAAGGTCTATCAGCGCCTCCGCACCGAGCTGATGCGCAGCCGCTTCCGCCCCGGCGAGAAGCTGAAGCTGCGGGACCTGGCGCAGGAGCTGGGCGTCAGCGCCACGCCGGTGCGGGACGCTCTGGCGCGGCTGGTGAGCGAGGGCGCGCTGGAGCAGTTCGACCACCGCTCGGTGCGCGTGCCGGTGCTGTCCGACGAGCGCTTCCGCGAGATCGCCGAGCTGCGCGGCGAGTTGGAGGGCAAGGCCGCCGCCCGCGCCGCCGAGCGCGCCACCCCCGCCGATGCCGAGCGCCTCGCCGCCATCCATGCCCGCATGACCGAGGCACGGCTCAGCGGCGAGGGCGTCGCGATGCTGGTGGAGAATGAGCGCTTCCACATGGAGATCTGCGCGCTCGCCAACATGCCGGTGCTGGCGCGCATCATCGAGGGGCTGTGGCTGCAATGCGGGCCGCTGGTGGCGGGGCTGCGGCAGGTGCGCTTCCTGCACCACCCGGACGCGCATCCGCACAACGACATCATCCGCGCGATGCGCACGCAGGACGGCGCGCTGGCGCGGCTCGCCATCCAGCGGGACATCAGCGTCTATGCCGAGGTGCTGCTGCGGCGGCTGCCTGAGATCAATGTCGGGGCGCTGCCGCGGCCGCGCCCGGTGCTTGACGCGGCGGACTAGGCGGGATTTAGTTGTCACAAATCACAAAATAGGCCGCCCGCCTTGCACCGCGGCCTCGGGAGGATGCGCATGCCCCGGCCGCCGGACGCCCCCCTGCCCTTCGCGCATCTGCGCGTGCTGGAGCTGGGCGAGGGCGTCGCCCTCTCCTACCTCGGCAAGCTGTTCGCCGATTTCGGTGCCGAGGTGCTGAAGCTGGAGCCGCCGGGGGGCGATGCGCTGCGCCGCGAGCCGCCCCTGGTGGAGAGCGGGGATGGCGCGGAATCGGCGCTCTTTGGCTGGCTCAGCACCAACAAGCGCAGCCTCACCGCCGATCTCGCCGGCCATGCCGGGCTGGAGCGCGCCCGCGCCCTGCTGCCGGGCTGCGACGTGCTGCTCGACGGCCGCGCCCCGGCGGCGCGGGAAGGCACGCGCCTCGGGCTCGACCAGCCGCATCTGGTCGCCGCCGAGATCTCCTGGTTCGGCGAGAGCGGACCCTACCGGGATCTCGCGGCCACCGATGCGGTGGTGCGCGCGCTGGCGGGCGTCTTCGCCTGCACCGGCCCGGCGGAAGGGCCGCCCTCCCTGCTGGGCGGCATCGCCGGGGCGGTGACGGGCGCGCTCGCCGCCTTCAACGCGGTGGCCGCCGCGCTGTGGTCCGGCGCCGGGCGCCGGCTGGAGATCAGCCTGCACGAGGCCAACATCGCGGTGGCCGAGTACCAGGCGGCGCAGAGCGTCACCAACCCGGAGGTGGAGCGGCGCTACGGCGTCAACCGCTTCGCGCCCAGCTCCCCCCTCGGGGTGTATCGCTGCCGCGAGGGCTGGCTCGGCGTCACCATCGTGACCCCCGCGCAGTTCCGCGCCTTCTGCGAGATGGTCGGCCTGCCGGAGCTGGCGGAGGACCCGCGCTTCGTCATCGGGCTGGACCGGCTGCGCCATGCCGATGCGCTGGAGGCCCTCTTCGCGCCGCGCCTCGCCGCGCGCAGCGCCGAGGAGTGGTTCGCCGAGGCCATCCGCCGCCGCCTGCCCTTCGCCGTGGTGCCGGAGATGGCGGCGCTGCTGGCCACCCCCACCCATCGCGCGCGCGATGCCTTCGGCA
>NZ_JCACVY010000190.1:0-8399 GCF_058833935.1 Roseomonas sp. TS2
CGCAAGAGCGCTGCCCCCCAGGCCTCCGCCGCGCCGCAGGCTGCGGCTCCCGTCCGGCGTCGCGCCGCGGCGCCGCGCAAGCCGAAGCAGGACGTCGTGACGCTCGGCGAGACCATGATCGACGCGCTGACGGAGATGCCCCGCCAGGCCGCCGCCATGGCCGACATGATGATGGGCAACAACAGCGACCAGGACGCCGAGCCCGCCCCGAAGGCGGTGCGCCCGCGCCGGAAGAAGGCTGCCGAGGCGCCGGCGCCGGCACCGGAAGCCGAGCCCGCCTCGCCCGCCGCGGCGGAGTCGGATGCTCCGGACGAGACGCCCGCCGGCAGCTGATCCGCCGGATGTGAGGGATGGAAAGGCGCCGTGGCGACACGGCGCCTTTTCTCATGGGCGAGGCGGCTTTCCGGCATGGCCCGGCTGCCTTAGCCTCGGCGCGCCGCGCGGCTTCGGCCGCGCCCGTCATCCGAGGAACGTCCATGACCGAGAATCTGCACCGCGTCCTGTATCTGAGTTATGCGCCGGAGGCGGTCTACGCCATGTGGCGCAAGGCGCTGCCCGAGGGATGCGAGCTGCTGACCCTCTCGGCCAACAGCGACGCGGAGCGGCTGGAGAAGCTCGCCATCGCCGATGCGGTGATCGTGGCGCCCGCCGTGCTGCGGCCCGAATGGGTGGAGAAGGCGCCGCGCCTGAAGCTGGTGCAGCACCAGGGCGTGGGCTGGCAGGGCGAGACGCCGATCCCGGAGCTGCGCGCGCGCGGCATCCGCCTGGCCATCAACCCCTCCGGCACGGCCGATGTGGTGAGCGAGCACGCGCTGGCGCTGATGTTCGCCTGCCTGCGGCACATCCCGCGCACCGACGCGGCGATGCGGCGCGGCGAGTGGCTGGGTACGGCGCTGCGCACCGTCTCGCGCAACCTGCGCGGCCGCACGGTGGGCATCGTCGGCATGGGGCGCATCGGCTCGGCGGTGGCGGCGCTGCTGCAGCCCTTCAAGGTGCGCGGCCTCTATGCGGACCCCTACCAGAAGCTGCCGGAGGGGCTGGAACTGGCGCTGGGCTTCCGCCGCGTGGAACTCGACGAGCTGCTGCGCGAGTCCGAGGTGGTGACGCTGCACCTGCCCGCCACGCCGGAGACGCACCACCTGTTCAGCGACGACACCTTCGCGCGGATGCGGCGCGACGCGGTGCTGATCAACTGCGCCCGCGGCGCGGTGGTGGACGAGGCGGCGCTGGCCCGCGCGCTGAAGGCCGGCACCATCCGCGCCGCGGGCGTGGACGTGTTCGAGCCCGAGCCGCCGCGCCCGGACAACCCGCTCTTCGCGCTCGACAGCGTGGTGCTGACGCCGCATGTCGCCGCCGGCACGCTGGACGCCATGCAGGCCAAGGTCGCCGGCGCCACCGCCAATATCGGCCGCTTCTTCCGTGGCGAGGCGCTGCAGGACGAGATCGACCTCTCGGCCTGAACCGGCGCAGGGTTTACCCGTTCGGGCGGAAACCCGACGGCCGCGCCGTGGCTTGAACCGCCATGCGCGTAAAGGTCATCATCAATGGCGGCGGCGGCTCGGTGCGCGGCGAGGATCTCTCGCTGCGCATCGCCACCGCCTTCGCCCGGCACGGCGCCTGCGCCAGCATCACCCAGGTCGAGGGGGAGGCGCTGGAGAAGGCCACCCGCGCCGCGCTGGCGGGGCGGTGGGACGCCATCGTGGCCGGCGGGGGCGACGGCACCATCGGCACCGTGGCCGGGCTGCTGGCGGGGCAGGAGACGCCGCTCGGGGTGTTGCCGCTCGGTACCCTCAACCACTTCGCCCGCGACCTCGGCATGCCGGACACGCTGGAGGAGGCGGCCGCCATCATCGCCGCCGGCCACCTTCGCACGGTGGATGTGGCGGAGGTGAACGGGCGGGTCTTCATCAACAATTCCTCGGTCGGCCTCTACGCCGACATGGTCTCGGAGCGCGACAGGCACCGCCGCCGCAGCGGCTGGCGCAAGGGGCCGGCCATGCTGCAGGCCTCGCTGCGGATCTTCTGGCGCTTCGGGCGGCGGCGCCTGCTGGTGCGCGCGGAGGGCCGGCAGGAGCGGCTGCGCACCCCGCTCGTCTTCATCGGCAACAATGTCTACGAGACCAGCCTGCCGCGCCCCGGCACCCGCCAGGCGCTGGATGAGGGCGTGCTCTGCCTCTGCGTCACGCGGCCGCGCAGCCGCCTCGGCATGCTGCGCCTGGCGCTGCGCGCCGCCTTCGGCCGGCTGCGGGAGGAGCGGGATTTCGAGATGCGGCGGGTGCCCGAGGTGGAGATCCGCAGCACCTCGCCCGTGCTGCGCGTCTCGCTCGATGGCGAGGTGGCGACGATGGCGACGCCGCTGCGCTACCGCATCCGCCCCGGTGCGCTGCGCGTGCTGGCGCCGCCGCCCGGGGCCGCGCCGGGCGCGGTGCCGGAGCGCGTCAGCGCCGCAGCAGGCCGCCCGCCACCAGCAGATCGGCCGTCGCCGGGCTGAAGGCGCAGGGCACGTCATAGACCAGCGCGATGCGCAGCAGCGCCTTGACGTCCACGTCATGCGCCTGCGGCGCCAGCGGGTCGGGGAAGAAGATCAGCGCCTCGATCTCCCCCTCGGCGATCATGCCGCCGATCTGCTGGTCGCCGCCGAGCGGGCCGCTCTTGACGGTGCGGATGTCGAGGGCCGGGTTGCGCTCGCGCAGCACGCCGCCGGTGGTGGCGGTGCCGATGATGCGGTGCGGCGCCAGCTCCGCCGCGTGCCGCGCCGCCCATTCGGCCAGCGCCGGCTTCATCCGGTCATGCGCGACGAGGGCGAGGGTGATGGGCATGGCCGCGCGCGCCTCAGCCGAAGGTGCTGAGCAGGTCGTCCACCTGCGCCGGCGTCAGCTCGCGCGCGGGCATGCCGCGCAGCATCAGCGCCAGCTTGGCGGATTCCTCCAGCTCCTCGGCGGCATAGACGGCATCGACCAGCGTCTTGCCGGAGACCACCGGGCCGTGATTGGCCAGCAGCAGCGCGCGCGCCTCCAGCGCCGCCGCGTGCACGGCCGGCTCCATGGCGGAATCGCCGGGGCGGTAATAGGGCACGATCGGCAGGCGGCGGCCGACGCGCATGACGAAATAGGGCGTCAGCGGCGGGATCGGCGCATCCTCCCCCGGTGCCGCGAGGCAGCCGATGGCGGTGGCACAGGTGGAGTGCAGGTGCACCACGGCGCCCGCCTCCGGCCGCGCGGTCAGCACGGCGCGGTGCAGGAACACCTCCTTCGAGGGCTTGTCGCCACCGAGATGCGACCAGTCCGGCGCCAGCTTGCTGATGCGTGCCGGGTCGAGCCGGCCGAGGGAGGAGTTGGTCGGCGTCATCAGGTAGCCATCGGGCAGCCGCACGCTGATGTTGCCGGCGCTGCCGACGCTGTAGCCGCGGGCGAAGAGGCTGGCGCCGAGCTCGCAGAGCAGGTCGCGCAGGTCGGATTCAGTCATGCCGTGAACGCCTTCAGGAAGAAATCGCGGGCGCCGAAATTGCCCGATTTGAGCGCGAGGTGCAGGCCGGCCGGCTCCGCCCCCGCCGTTTCGGCATAGGTCCAGGGCACGCCGGGGTCGATCTGCGGGCCGATGCGCAGCGTGGCGATGCCGAGCCGCTGCACCACCGCGCCCGAGGTCTCGCCGCCCGCCACCACCAGCCGCCCGACGCCGCGCGCGACGAGCGCGGCGGCGATGCGGGCCAGCGCCCTCTCCACCAGCGCGCCCGCCGCCTCGCGGCCGAGCGCCTGCTGCAGCGCCGCCACCTTCTCCGGCGGGGCGGAGGCGGCGATGACCACGGGCCGCGCCTCGGAGAGCTTCCCCTCCATCCAGGCCTCGGCCTCGGCGAGCAGCGCGGCGGCGTCGGGCGTGGCCAGCGGGTCCAGCTCCAGCACCGGCACGTGCAGCCGCGCCAGCCCGATCTGCGCCAGCGTGGCGCGCGAGCAGGAGCCGGCCAGCACCGCCATGGCGCCGCGCGGCGCGGGCAGGGCGTCGGCGTCCGAGCGGTCGGGCAGCAGGCCCTGGTCGCGGAAATTCTGCGGCAGGCCCATGGCGATGCCGGAGCCGCCCGTCACCAGCGCATGCCCGGCGCAGGCGCGGCCGAGCGCGTGCAGATGCGCCTCCGTCACCGCGTCGGTGATGGCGTAGCGGCGGCCGCCATCGCGCAGCCGGGTGAAGGCTTGGCGGATGGCGGTCTCGCCCTGCTCCACCACGGCGAAGGGCACGAGGCCGACGCCGCCCTCCGTCTGGCGCGAGAGCACGCGCACCAGGTTGGCGTCGCGCATCGGCGTCAGCGGGTGGTTCTCCATGCCGCTCTCGCTGAGCAGCGCGGCGCCGACGAAGAGGTGGCCCTGGAACACGCTGCGCCCATTCGCCGGGAAGGCCGGGCAGGCGATGGCGAAGCCGGATTGCAGCCGCTTCAGCAGCGCATCCGCCACCGGGCCGATATTGCCCGCATCCGTGCTGTCGAAGGTGGAGCAGTACTTGAGGAAGATCTGCCTCGCGCCGGCGGCGAGCAGCGCCTCGCAGGCGGCGAGGCTCTCGGCCACCGCCTCGGCGGCCGGCGCGGTGCGCGACTTCAGCGCGACGACGACGGCATCCGCCTCCGGCAGCGGGCCGTGCGGCACGCCGATCACCTGCACCGTCGTCATGCCATGGGCGACGAGCATGGCGGCGAGATCGGTGGCGCCTGTGAAATCGTCTGCGATGCAGCCGAGCAACGGCATCGGGGCAATTCTCCTCGCTCAGTTCCGGCGGCAGGGTAGCACGCCCCGCCGCCGGGACGAAAAAGCCCCCTCAGCGCCGCCGCTTCGGCGGCGGCGGCAGGGCCAGGAGGTCGGTGTGGCCGATACGGGCGGAGAGGCGGCCGCGCATCGCCTGGGCGCGGCGCGCCTCGGCCCAGGCACGGATGGCGGGGCCATGGCCGCGCGGCAGGGCGGCGAGCGCCGCGCCGGCATGGCCCTCGGCCAGCGAGTCCGCCATCACCGGCGTGTTGGCGCCGATGATCCACGGGCTCGGCGCGGTGCGGACGGCGAAGCCGCGGGCGCGGAAGGCCACCGCCATGGCCGCCGGCGCCGCGGGGCCAAGCGCCGCGCCACCAAAACCCTTGTCGCGGATCTGGTCGCGGCGGAAGCCGCGCGCCAGCAGCCGGTCCGCCGGGTGGGACGGATAGAAGCCCTCGCGGCCATCGACGTTCAGCGCCGCGTAGAAGGGGATGGCGAGCGCCTCCGCCATCCGCCGCACCCAGCGGCGGGAGACGAGGTCGCACAGCGCGGTGCTGACGATGCCGTCCGCCTTCTCCAGCGGCAGGGCGCGCGGCCCGGCGGCGAGGTCGGCAACCAGCGCCTCGACGCGCCAGACGCCCTGCGGCGTGTGGACGAGCAGGGTGGTGTCGCGCGGCCAGGTGGTGGTCCAGCCGGCGAGGATGGCGCGCTCCTCGATGGTGGCGAAGGCGCGCTGCAGCAGGGCGGGGTCGGCATCCACCAGAGTCCAGTGCTGCGAGCGGCCGAGGATCGGCGCCAGCCAGCGCAGCAGGGAGCCGGTGCCGGCGCCGAGATCCAGCAGGTGCGGGCGCGGCGGCAGCGCGTCGGCCAGGGCGAAGGCCAGGTCGGCGTTGCGGGCGCGGGCGTCGAAGGGTTCGCGCAGCGCCAGCCAGTCGCCGTCGAAGCCTTCGGGGGCGGATCGGTTCATCGGGCGGCCTGCTCCAGCTCGGCGGCGAAGGCGGTGGCGCGGTCGGCCCAGCGCGGCAGGCGCTGCCCGGCCTCCCAGGCGGCGTCCGCCATCTCGGCGCGCAGCGTGCGGTCGAAGATCGGGCGGCGCATGGCGCGGGAGAGGGCGGCGACATCGCCCGGTGCCGCGATCACCCCCGCCGCCTTCGGCACCACGTCGGCGATGGCGCCGCCAGCGGTGATGGCCACGGGCAGGCCGCGCGCCAGCGCCTCGGCCGCCGCCATGCCGTAGCCTTCCCAGTGGGTGGCCAGGGCGAAGAGGTCGGCGCGGGCGTAGAGGGCTTCCAGCGCCTCCTGCACCACCTCGCCGGCGAAGGTCACGCGCTGGTCGATGCCCAGCTCCCGCGCCAGGGCGGCGACGCCCTGGGCGTGCACCTTGTCGCGCGCGCCGCCGGCGATGGTCAGGGTCCAGTCGAGGTCGGGCAGGCGGGCCAGGGCGCGCAGCAGCACGTCATGCCCCTTGCGCGGCACCAGCACGGCGACCGAGAGGATGGCACAGCCGGGGCCGCCCGAGCCTTGCGAGCGCTCCGCCGGGTCGGTGCCCGGCTCGACCACGCCGATGCGCGCCGGGTCGGCGCCGAATTCCAGCGGCAGCCGGTCGGCGGTGAGGCGGGATGTGGCGACGAGGCGGGCGAGCCGCGGGAACAGCAGCGTCTCGCGCTGGCGCAGCTCCTCGCGCTCCTCCGGGGCGAAGCCGGGCTCGATCGCCGTCGGGTGGTGGATCAGCCCGACCGCGCCGCGCGCCTCCAGCTCGTCGGCGAAGGGGGCGAAGGCGGGCAGGCCCAGCCCGTCGATGATCAGCCGCGTGCCCTCGGGGATGGCGTCCAGCGCGGCGCGGGCCGAGGCTTGGGCGGCGGCGTCGGGCAGCGGGTGGCGGCCTTCCAGCTCCACCACGCGCACCGTATGGCCGGCCGCGCGGAAGCCCTGCACCAGCCGGCGGTCATAGCCATAGCCGCCGGAGATGGCGCTGAAGGGGCCGGGGACGAGAAGGGCGAGGTCCATCGTCAGACCGCGGCCTCGTAGGCGGCCCAGGCCAGCGGGCTCTCGCGCAGCAGCACCTTGATGGCCTCCACCTTGCGGCCGCTCTCGCCGAGCCGGCCATCCTTCACCGCCGCGCCGAGCCGGCCGTGGATGTGCTGGCAGAGGAATTCCGTGCTGGTGTTCTGCCCGGCGAATTCGGGCACCGTGTCGAGGTTGCGGTAGTCGATCGCGTCCAGGATGCGGCGCAGCTCGACGCGGGCGGCGGCGATGTCCACCAGCAGGTTGGCCGCGTCCAGCCGGGCGGCGCGGAACTCGGCCTCCACCACGAAGGTGGCGCCGTGCACGCGCTGCGCGGGGCCGAATTCCTCGCCGCGGAAGCTGTGGGCGACCATGATGTGGTCGGCGACCGTCAGGCTGAACATGCGCGGGTCAATCCTTGCTCTGGGGCGGCCGGCGCGGCGGCGCCGTAGGTGATGACAGGGCAGAGTGGCGCCGGATGGCCGGGCGGCGGCGGCGCCAGCAGCGCCGCCATGCAGGCCGGCAGCGCCTCGAACGGCACGCGCGGCCCCACCAGCGCGTCCAGCACCGGGTCGGCCAGCAGGGAGAGGGCCAGCGCCATGCGCTCGGCATGGCTGCGGCGGCCGCGCATGGCGGGGGAGACGCTGCCCACCTGGCTGGAGCGCAGCGTCAGGCGGCGGGCGTGGAAGGCCTCGCCCAGGGGGAGGGAGACGCTGCGGTCGCCATACCAGGAGGCCTCGACGATGCGCGCCTCCATCGCCGCCAGCGTGAGCGCGGCGCGCAGCCCCTCCGGGCTGGCCGAGGCGTGCAGGATCAGCTCCTGCTCGGGCGGCGCCTGCTCCGGCAGGGCGAAGCGGGCGCCCAGCGCCTCGGCCACGCCGCGGCGCGCCGGGTCGGTGTCCTGCACCGTGACGCATGTGCCGGGAAAGCGGCCGATGAGCCAGGCGCAGAGCAGCCCGACCACGCCGGCGCCGATCACCAGCACGCGCTCGCCGGGGATGGGCGCCGCGTCCCAGACGATGTTCAGCGCCGTCTCCATGTTGGCGGCCAGCACGGCGCGGTGGTCCGGCACCGCATCCGGCACGGGGCTGCACATCCCGGCCGGGGCCAGGAAGCGGTCCTGGTGCGGGTGCAGGCAGAAGACGCGGCGGCCCCGCAGGGCGGCCGGCCCTTCCTCCACCACCGCCACGGCGGCGTAGCCGTACTTGACGGGGAAGGGGAATTCGCCCTCCTGCAAGGGCGCGCGCATGGCCTGCCACTGGCTCTCCGGCACGCGGCCATGCAGCACCAGCCGCTCCGTGCCGCGCGAGACGCCGCTGGCGAGGGCGCGCAGCAGCGCCTCCTCCGGCCCGCGCGGCGGCAGGGTCTCGGCGCGGATCTCCCCCTGGCCGGGCGCCGTGGCCCAGAAGGCGCGCGCCCTCATGGCGCTGCCGTCTCCGGCGGCTGTCCCGGCGCGGTGCAGACGGGGGCGCAGACGGGGGTGCAGACGGCGGGGCGGGCGCGGTGCAGCGCGATGTCGAACAGCACGTCCTCGCCCAGGCTGTGCACCGCCCAGGTGAAGCGCAGCCCGTCGGCGATGCGCGCCGCCTCGGGCAGGGTGAAGGCGGGGATGCCGGAGCCGAGCAGCACCGGCGCCACCGTCACGTGCAGCCGGTCCAGGCAGCCGGC
>NZ_JCACVY010000191.1:0-8277 GCF_058833935.1 Roseomonas sp. TS2
GGCTCGGCGCCGCCCTATCATGACCTCATCGGCATCCGCCTCACCGAGTGGCGGGATGGCTATGCCTGCGTCGTCTGCGACGCCGATGCGCGCCACCACAACCGCAGCGGCATCGTCCATGGCGGCGTGATCCTCTCGCTGCTCGACCAGGCGGCGGCCTTCGCCGGCCTCTGGTGCAGCGTGCCGGGCAACATCCGCAAGGCGGTGACGATCGACCTGGATTGCCGCTTCACCGGCCAGGTGTCGGAGGGCGAATTGCGGGCCGAGGGCAAGGTGGTCTCGCGCGGCCGCAACATCTTCTTCGCCCGCACCGAGGTGTTCGACGCCGCGGGCAAGATGGTGGCCTTCGGCGCCTCCACCCATCGCTGGCGCGCCGGCAGCGAGACGGTGGAAGGCAGCCCGGTGGGCTGACGGAAAGAGATGGCGGTGGGCCGGGGGAAGATGTCCTTTTTTATCCCCGGCGCCGCGCTTGTGTCCTAGGCCAGCCCGGCATCCTCGAAGGCGGTCCATCCGCGCAGCAGGTGGCGGCTCTCCCGCCCGAAGACGTAGAGATTGCCGCCGCCACGCCCCGGCTGGTCCTCGGCGCGGGAGATCGGCCGCCCGGCGAGGTGGCAGAGCAGCAGCGCCCCCACCGCCCCATGCGCGACGATGGCCACCTCGCCCGTGCTCTCCGCCAGCACCGCTTCCACCGCCGCCACCATGCGGGCCTGCGCGTCCACCGCCCGCTCCCAGCCGCGCACGCTCTCCTCGGGCCGGGCGAAGAAGGCATCGGCCATCGCCTCGAATTCCGGCGGCGGGAGGTAGCCGGTGGCGCTGCGGTCGTTCTCGCCGAGGCCAGGATGCACCCGCACCGGCAGGCCGGTGGCGGCGGCGAGGCATTCCGCCGTCTCCCGCGCCTTGCGCTCGGCGCTGCTGGCGATGTGCCGCAGGCCCCGCGCCCAGGGGAGCCGCGCCAGCGCCTCCGCCCGCGCCCGGCCGCGCGGGGAGAGGCCCCATTCGGTGACCGCCACGGCCGGGTCGATCGCCACCTCGGGGTGGGTGAGCAGCCAGGCGCGGCTCATCGCCGGGGCTCCCTGACGGTCAGGAGGATGGCGCCGCCCAGCGCCAGGAAGCCCAGCACGGTGGCCATGCCGGCGCGCTGGCTCTGCGTGGCGGCGGTGACGAGGGCCAGCACCGCCGGCCCCATGAAGCCGGTGATGCGCCCCGAGAGGGCGAAGAGGCCGAAATGCGCCGCCACCTCGTCCGGCGGCGCCAGCCGCGCCATGTAGCTGCGCGAGGCCGATTGCGCCGGCCCGATGAACAGGCCGAGCGCCAGGGCCAGCGCCCAGAACACGGCCTTGTCCTCGGCCAGCACCACGCCCAGGCCGAGCCCCAGCAGCGCCGCCAGCGCCACCAGGATGGTGCGCCGCGCGCCCAGCCGGTCCTCCAGCAGCCCGAAGCCGGCGGCGCCGAGCCCGGCGGTGACGTTGAGCGCGATGCCGAACAGCAGGATCTCGTCGAAGCCCATGCCGAAGGTGCCGGCGGCGTAGATGGCGCCGAAGGCGAACAGCGTGTTCAGCCCGTCCGTGTAGAACAGCCGCGCCAGCAGGAAGCGCGCCAGCACGGGGTTGCGCGGCAGCCCCCGCAGCAGCGCGCCGATCTCGCCCACGCCCTGGCGGATGGCGGTGCCCCAGGCCGGGCGCGGCGGCGGCGGGTCGGGCAGCAGCACCAGCACCGGCCAGCCGAAGCCCAGCATCCAAACCGCCACCAGCAGGGCGGTGGCGCGCACATGCTCGGCCGCGCCGCGGTCCAGGCCGAGGGGCGAGGGGTCGGGCCGCACCAGCAGCAGCAGCGCCACCACCAGGCAGGCCAGCCCCCCCGCATAGCCCAGCCCCCAGGCGAGGCCGGAGAGCCGCCCCACCCGCTCGGGCGGCGCCACCTGCGGCAGCATGGAATTGTAGAACACCGTGCCCAGCTCGAACCCCACCGTGGCGATGCCGACGCAGGCCAGCGCCCAGAGCGCGCTGCCCGGCTCCGGCGTGGCGAACCAGACCAGGCCGGTGGCGATGGCGGTGAGCAGGGTGCAGGCCAGCAGCATCATCCGCCGCCGCCCGCCGGCATCGGCCACGGCGCCGAGCAGGGGGGAGAGCAAGGCGATGGCGATGCCCGCCCCCGTCTGCATCCAGCCCCACTGGGCCTGGCCGGTGGCGGGGTCGGGCGCGATTCCCTGGGTGAAGTAGGCGGCGATGACGAAGGTGGAGACGACGGTGGGGAAGGCGCTGTTGGCCCAGTCATACAGGGCCCAGGCCCAGGCCTGGCGCGAGAAGCGGGTGTTCATGGGGGGGCAGACTGCCCCGGAGGAAGGCCGGGGGGAATGAATTCCCCCCGGACCCCCCATCTTTTTCTGCCGGTCAGGCGATGCGGGAGAGTTCCCGCACCGCCACCGTCACGCCCGCCAGGTCGGGGCGCGAGGCCGCCTCCTGGGCGATGCGCATGGCCGTCTCCGCCTGCGGCAGCGCGCCCTTCAGCGCGCGGGCGGCAAGGCGGGTCTGCAGCTCGGCCAGGTCGTCCAGCAGCGCGGCCTTGGCGCGGGTGCCGAAGGGGCCGTTGGCCGGGGCCTGCGTCGCCGCCAGCCGCAGGCCGGGGAGGTGGAAGCTCTCCCCCACCGCGGCCCAGGCGCGGGCGGCCTCGTCCGGCGGGACGGCGGCCTGGGCGGCGAGCCGCACGATGGCCGGCGCCGCCTCCAGCGCCGGCGCGGCGGCGACGAGGCGCGCCAGATCGCCGGGCAGCCCCGCCTCGGCCAGCGGGCCGGGCTGGGCCTGCGCCGTCTCGGCGGCCACGAGCGCGCCGATGCCGGGGCTGAGCTTCGCCAGGGCTTCCTCCAGCGGCAGCGCCGTCTCCGGCATGGAGAGCAGCTCCCGTGCCGTGGCGGCCAGCAGCTGGCGCAGCGCCAGCATCGCCGCGTGGCGCGCCTCGGCCGGGGCGGCGGCGGTGTCGGCCGCGTCCATGGCACCGGCCAGGCCCAGCAGGCGGTCGGCCAGGATGGTGGCGCGGGCGGCGGCGGCGGGCTCGCTGCCGGCGGCCAGCCGCGCCAGCCCGGCCGGGCCGAGCCGGTTGGCCACCTCATTGGCCAGGATGGTGGCCAGCAGCTCCCGCCGCAGCCGGTGCCGGGCGATGTAGGGAGCGTAGTCCCGCTGCAGCGCGGTGGGGAAGTAGCCCTCCAGCAGCGGCGCCAGCGCCGGGTCGTCCGGCAGGCCGCTGTGCTCGATCGCCTCGGCCAGCCACAGCTTGGCGAAGGGCAGCAGGGCGGAAAGCTCCGGCCGGGTCAGCGGCACCTGGGCGGCGATGCGGTCGGCCATGCCGGCGGCATCGGGCAGCCCGGCCACGGCGCGGTCGAGAAGGCCGGTGGCCTCCAGCCGCGCCATCAGCGCAGCATGGGCGGGCAGCGCCTCCGCCCCCGCCTCGGCCTCCAGCGAGACGGCCAGCGATTGCTGCGCGTTGTCGCGCAGCACGAGCGCGGCCACCTCGTCGGTCATGGCGCGCAGCAGCGCGTCGCGCTGGCGCTCGGTCAGCGCGCCGCTGGCCCGGGCATCGGCCAGCAGGATCTTGATGTTCACCTCATGGTCGGAGGTGGAGACGCCGGCGGAGTTGTCCAGCGCGTCGGTGTTCATCCGCACGCCCTGGCCATCGGCGCCGAGCCGCGCCGCCTCGATGCGGCCCGCCTGCGTCACGCCGAGATTGGCGCCCTCGCCGATGATGCGCGCGCCCACCTCGCGCCCGTCGATGCGGATGGCGTCGTTGGCGCGGTCCCCCGCCTCGGCCTGGCTCTCGGTGGAGGCTTTGATGTAGGTGCCGATGCCGCCGAAGTAGAGCAGGTCCACCTTGGCGCGCAGGATGGCCTTCATCACCGTCGCCGGATCCGGCTTCTCCGCCTCGATGCCGAGCAGCGCGCGGGCCTGGGGGGAGAGCGGGATGTGCCGGGCATTGCGCGGATAGACGCCGCCGCCCTCGCTCACCAGCCGCACGTCGTAATCGGCCCAGGAGGAGCGGGGCAGGGCGAAGAGCCGCGCGCGCTCCTCATAGGCGCGCGCCGCGTCGGGCTCGGGGTCGATGAAGATGTGGCGGTGGTCGAAGGCCGCCAGCAGCCGGGTCTGGCGCGAGACCAGCAGCCCGTTGCCGAACACGTCGCCCGACATGTCGCCCACGCCCACCATGCTGAAGGGCTCGCGCTGGATGTCCCGGCCCAGCTCGGCGAAGTGGCGGGCGATCATCACCCAGGCGCCCTTGGCGGTGATGCCCATCGCCTTGTGGTCGTAGCCCTGGCTGCCGCCGGAGGCGAAGGCGTCGTCCAGCCAGAAGCCGTATTCCTGCGCCAGGCCGTTGGCGATGTCGCTGAAGGTGGCCGTGCCCTTGTCGGCGGCGGCGACGATGTAGGGGTCGTCCCCGTCGCGGCGGACGACATCGGCCGGCGGCACCACCGTCTCGCCCTGGAGGTTGTCGGTGATGTCCAGCATGCCGCGGATCAGCGTGCGGTAGGCGGCGATGCCGGTGGCCATGAAGGCCTCGCGGTCCGCGGCCGGGGGCACATGGCCCTTCAGCACGAAGCCGCCCTTGGCGCCGGTCGGCACAATGACGACGTTCTTCAGCCGCTGCGCCTTCATCAGCCCGAGGATCTCGGTGCGGAAATCCTCGCGCCGGTCGCTCCAGCGGATGCCGCCGCGCGCCACCGGGCCGGCGCGCAGGTGGCAGCCCTCCATGTGCGCGGCATGGACGAAGATCTCGCGCCAGGGGCGGGGCAGCGGCATGTCGCCGGCCCGCGCGCTGTCGATCTTGAGCGAGAGGTAGGGCTTGCGCTGGAAGTAGTTGGTGCGCAGCACGGCATCCAGCACGGTGCGCAGGCGGGCGAGGATGCGGTCCGTGTCCGGATCCTCCATGCCCTCCATCAGCGCCGCCCACTCGGCTTCCAGGGCGCGCCCGGCGGCCTCGCCGCTGCCGGCGCGGGCGGGGTCGAAGCGGGCGTTGAACAGGTCCACCAGCAGCCGCGCGGCGCGCGGCTCGGCGGCCAGCGCCGTCTCCACCGACCCTTGGGCGAAGGCGAAGCCCACCTGCTTCAGCCAGCGGAACAGGGCGCGCAGCAGCCAGGCCTCGCGCCAGGCGAGGCCGGCCCGCGCCACCAGCCGGTTGAAGCCGTCCACCTCCACCCGGCCGGACTGGAGCGCCTCCAGCGCCTCCAGCAGGGCGGGGAAGCGCGCCTCCTCCAGGTCGGTGCCGGCCTCCAGGGTGAAGACGTGCAGCACCGCCCGCAGCGCCCCGTTGTCCCGCAGGTGGAAGGGCTGCTCCTCGATGGCGCGCAGGTCGAGGCTCTCGAACAGCGGCAGCGCGTCGGCCAGCGGCAGCGGGCCGCCGGGGTGGATCAGCCGCAGCGTCAGCGCGCGCGGCCCGGCGCCGGGCAGGCGCTCGATGCGCGCGGCCGGGCGGCCGGCGGCCAGCGCCGCCTCGGCCAGGTGCAGGTCGGCCACCGCCGTGGTGGCGGAGACGGTCTCGGCATAGGAATCGGGGAAGGCGTCGGCCCAGCGGGAGAGCGCCTCGGCGGCGCGCGCCTCGCCCAGCTCGGCGGTCAGTGCCTCGCCCAGCCGGTCGGTGAAGGAGCGGGCGGCCTGGGCGACCGCCGCCTCCAGCGCCGCATCCTCGACGCTGGAGACGTGCCCCGGCACGGTGCCGACGATGTAGTGCACCCGCGCCAGCGGCGTGTCGCCCAGCGCGATGTGGAAGGCGGAGAGGCGGCCGCCGAAGGCGCGCGCCAGCATGGCGCCCACCTTCTCGCGCAGCCGCGTGTCGAAGGTGTCGCGCGGCAGCCAGGCGATGGCGGAGACGAAGCGCTCGAACGGGTCGCGCCGCAGGTAGAGGGCGGGGCGGGGGCGGATGAACAGGTCGAGCGCCCGCCGCGCCCCCTCCAGGATGGAGTCCTCGTCGGCCTGGAACAGCTCGTCGCGCGGCCAGGTGTCGAGGATGTTGCGCAGCGCCCGCCCGTCATGGCTCTCCGGGTTGACGCCGGCGCGGTCCAGGATGCGCTCCACCTTGGCCGAGAGCCAGGGGATGCTGCGCGGGTTGCGGTTGTAGGCGGAGGCGGCGAACAGGCCGAGGAACAGCCGCACGCCGACCACCGCGCCATCGGCGCCGAACACCCGCGTCGCCACCACGTCGGCGTGCTGCGGGCGGTGGACGCGGGCGCGCATGTTGGCCTTGGCGATGGCCAGCGGCGCACCGTCGCGCAGCGAGGCGCGCACCGCGGCGGGAATGGCGCCGAGGTCGCGCAGCGCGTCGAACACCGGCAGGCCCTCGTCGCGCAGCAGGCCGAGATGGTCCTCGGCGCTGTCGCTTGCCCCCGCCGTGCCGAAGCGGATCAGCCGGTGGCCGAGGAAGACGAAATTGTCCTCCGCCATCCAGCGCAGGAAGGCCTGGCCGGCGGCGGCCTCGGCCGAATCCTCACGGGCGATCTCGGCCTCGGCCGCGCGCAGGCGCTGCAGCACGGCGGGGAAGTCGGCCACGGCGAGGCGCGTCTCGGTGAGCGCCCGGCGCAGCGCCGCCTCGGTGGTCTCCCAGCCCTCGTCCGGCGCCTCGCCGCCGCCGCCGAGCAGCCGCGCCGTGGCGGGGGCGATCTCGACATGCATCATGCTCTCGGCCGCGCCGCCCTCGGCGAAGCCTTCCAGCCGGCCGGCGGCATCGCGCGCCACGCGCAGCACCGGGTGCAGCAGCCGGCGCGGGGTGCGGCCGGAGAGGGCCAGGGCCGCCAGCACGCTGTCCACCAGGAAGGGCATGTCCTCGGTGACGATCTCGGCCACCGCCACGGCGCCGCGGCCGGGGCCGGGGGGCAGCAGCCGCACCTTGGCCGCGCCCGGCTTCCGCTCGGCGGCGAAGGCGTAGAGGCTGGCGGTGGCGGCGGCGATGCGCTCCGGCGGCTCGGCCGCCAGCTCGGCGGTGGGCAGCGCCTCGGCCAGGCGGTGCAGCAGCGCCGCGGCGGCCGGCGGCAGGGCGGGCGCCTGCTGCCGCAGGGCCTCCTCCGCGGCGCGCAACAACTCCGCGCGGGCGCCGCTCTCGCGGCTCTGGCCATCCGGCATGCTGGGCTCCTTTTGAGTCGGATGCCTCAGAGGATCGGCCAGGGTCAGGCCCGGTTCAAGCCACCCGGTGCCGCAATGCGATGCAATTTGCATAAATTTTCGGCGGAGGTTGCGCGCGGCGATTGAACTCTCCCCCGTGACCGCCGGGCCGCTCCAGGGCTATCGTGGCGGCCATGATCCGCACGCTCGCCGACCTCCTCGCCCCCGTCACGCCGGAGCAGTTCTTCGCGGAGTATTACGACAAGCAGCCGCTGCACGTGCAGGGCGGCGCCGCGAAGTTCGCCCCCGTGCTCTCCTGGCGCCAGATCAACCGCCTGCTCGACCAGACGCATATCTGGTCCAGCCAGTCGCTGAAGCTGGTGATGGACGGAACCCCGGTGCCGCCGGAGCAGTACTGCACCCGCGCCACCAGCCGCGACAACGCCGCCGTGCAGCAGCCCAACGCGGCGCTGGTGCAGCAATGGGTGAAGCGCGGCGCCTCGCTGGTGATGAACGACGCCGACAGCCTGACCCCCGGCCTCACCGCCGTCTCCGAGGCGCTGGAAGGCGCCGGGCTCGGCAAGGCGCAGGCCAACGTCTACATCTCCTGGCAGAGCCACAAGGCCTTCCCCGCGCATTTCGACACGCATGACGTCTGGGCCGTGCAGGTGGAGGGCGAGAAGACCTGGAACATCTGGGAGGGCCGCGCCGAGTGGCCGATCCCGCACCCGGTGTTCCGCAGCCTGGGCCAGGCGCATCACGAGCAGGCCAAGGGCCGGCTGCGCGGGCAGGTGACGCTGAAGACCGGCGACCTGCTCTACCTGCCGCGTGGCTGGTACCACGACGCCCTGGCCGAGGCCCCCGCCTCGGTGCATGTGGCCTACGGGGTGCACGCGCCGCTCGGGATGGACCTGATGAACATCCTGGTGGAGCGCGTGCTCTACGAGACGCCTTTCCGCCAGCCCCTGCCGCGCCAGGATGGAACCGCCGCCGCGCGCTTCGCGTTGACCAGCCGTGCGGCGCAGCTCGGGCAGCGCCTCTC
Organism: Roseomonas sp. TS2; assembly: GCF_058833935.1. Lineage (NCBI taxonomy): Bacteria > Pseudomonadati > Pseudomonadota > Alphaproteobacteria > Acetobacterales > Roseomonadaceae > Roseomonas > Roseomonas sp. TS2. The sequence goes on from NZ_JCACVY010000191.1 coordinate 8,119, forward strand.
GGAGCTGACGCGGGATCCCAAGGTGATGGAAGTGCTGACGAAATTCGTGGCCGACTACCGCTATGCCCGCGGCGGCAACGACCTGCTGGCGGCGCGCGGCATCGCCGCCCCCGCCGCCCCGGAGGCGGCGGGCGGCGGGGAGGGCGCGGCCTTCCGCGT
>NZ_JCACVY010000192.1:0-8091 GCF_058833935.1 Roseomonas sp. TS2
GAACATGAAGGCAAGTGGCCTTCGCCGTTCTACCCCGGAAAAAGAGAACAGACAGGGAAAATTTTTGGAGAGGGGCCGGAACGACCCCGCCCCTCTCAGCCGCCGCCGATCTCCCCCAGCACCGCGTCCACCGCCGCCAGGAAGTGCTCGGCATGCTCCTGGCGGAACACCAGCGGCGGGCGGATCTTGAGGATGTTGGCATGCGGCCCGGCGGCGCTGATCAGCACCCGCCGCTCGCGCAGCCCGTTCACCAGCCGCGCCGTCTCTTCCGTGGCGGGGGCCTTGGTGGCGCGGTCCGTCACCAGCTCGACGCCGACGAACAGCCCGGCGCCGCGCACGTCGCCGATGAGGGCGTGCCGCTCCGCCAGCTTGCGCAGCCCCGCCGCCAGGAAGGCGCCGGTCGTGCGGGCGTTCTCCACCAGCCCCTCGCCCTCGATCACCTCCAGCACCGCCTGCCCCACGGCGCAGGAGACCGGGTTGCCGCCGAAGGTGTTGAAGTAGCGCGTCGCCTCCCCGAAGCGGGCCAGGATGTCGGGGCGCGAGACCATGGCGGCGATCGGGTGGCCATTGCCCATGGGCTTTCCCATCGTCACGATGTCCGGCACCAGCCCGTGGCGCTGGAAGCCCCACATCGCCTCGCCCGTGCGGCCGAAGCCGGGCTGCACCTCGTCGGCGATGAACAGGCCGCCCGCCTCGCGGATCGCCGCCACCGCCGGCGCCAGGAAGCCGGCGGGGTCGGCGAACACGCCGTCGCTCGAGAAGATGGTGTCCACCAGCAGCGCGGCGGGGGTGATGCCGCTCGCGCGCATGTCGGCGATGGCGGCGCGGACATCGGCGGCGAGGCGCTCCGCCACGCCAGGGCCGCCGCGGTAGAGGTCGGGCGCCGGCACGGTGCGGACATGGGCACCGAGGGTGACATGGCTGCCGAGCGAGGGCGACATCTCGGAGATCGCCACCGTCACGCCGTGATAGGCGAGGCTGGTCACGATGAAGCCGGTGCCGCCGGTGTGGCTGCGCGCCACGCGGAAGGCCAGGTCGTTCGCCTCGCTGCCCGTGCAGGTGAACATGACGTGGCCGAGCGGCTCGGGGAAATAGCCCAGCAGCTTCTCGGCGTAGTCGAGGATGACGGGGTTCAGGTAGCGGGTGTGGGTGTTCAGCGTGGCCGCCTGACGCGCCAGCGCCGCCACCACATGCGGGTGGCAATGCCCGACGCTGGCGACGTTGTTGTACACGTCGAGATAGGCGTTGCCGTCCGGGTCGTAGAGCCACACCCCCTCGCCGCGCACCAGATGCACCGGGTTGGCGTAGAACAGCCGGTAGGCAGGGCCCAGCAGCTTTTGCCGGCGGGCGATCATCGCCTGCTCGCGCGTGCCGACGCCGTTGGTCGCCTTCGGGTCGTAGGCGTTGATCATGCTCATGCGGTCAGGGCCTTTCGCAGGTAAGCCTGGGCCTCGGCGCGCGGCAGGGCACCCAGGCGGCGCAGCCCGGCGAGGCTGCGCGGGTAGTTGCGCAGGATGTAGGGCGCGTTCTCCGGCTGCCGCGCCGCGCGCCAGCCGCTGATCGTCACCGCCACCGCCATGCGCGTGGCGATCAGGTCGGCCAGGATGGCGACCTCCCCCTCCGCCAGCGGGCAGATGGCGTGGAAGGCGGCGGCGAGCTGCGCCGGGCCTTCCAGCGGGTGGCCCTCCTCCGCCATCTGGTAGGCGGCCGCCGTGGCCAGGTCCTGCACCAGCGGCGCGCGCACCATGTCGCCGAAATCGATGATGCCGGCCACCACGTCGTCCCGCGCCGCGTCGGCCAGGATGTTGTGCGGGTTGAAGTCGTTGTGGATCACCTGCCGCCGCAGCCCCGGCAGCACCGGCAGGGCATGGGTGGCGAAGCGCTCCAGCACCGCCCCGGCCAACGCGCGGTCCTCGGCCCCGGGCAGCTGCGCCACCAGCGGGCGCAGCCGCAGCGCGTGCTGGATGTCCCACATCAGCGCGTGGTCCTCAGCCGGGTGGCGGAACGCCCGCAGGGCGAGGTCCAGCCGCGCCAGGGTGGCGCCCACGGCGGCGCGCTGCGCCGGGCCGGGTGCCGCCAGGTGCAGCGGGCGGCCGGGCAGATAGTCCAGCACCCGCACGCGGCAATCGGGCTGGCCCGGGCGGCGCCACAGCGCCTCCGGCCCCTCGCCCGAGAGCGGCGGATGCAGGCGCGGCACCGGCAGGGTGGCGCCCGCCACCGCCAGGTGCAGCAGCGCCCGGCTCTGGAAGTCCGAGACCGCCGGGTCCTCGGCCGGGTGGATCACCTTCAGCACGTATTCGGCGCCATCGGCGGCGCGCAGGTGGAAGTTGCGGTCGCGCTCGCCGGTCAGCGGCCGCACCGCCACCGCGAGGCCGAAGCGCGCCTGCGCCAGGGCCGCCACCTCCGCCTCCGTCACCGCCGGGGGGGCGGCGTCGAGCACGGCACCCAGCTCATCCCCCGGAACCTCGTCCTGTTGCATTCTGGCCGCCACGGTCCGTCCTTCTGCTGAATCGTCGGCGGCATCATGCGCCGGCGCGGTGCCCGCGGCCATGGGGCGGCCTGTCCGGAATTCCGGACATCGCCTTCCCGCAGCGGCCGGAAGGGCGGACACCGGAAGCCGTCCGCCCCGCGCAAGCCCTTGTTCCGGAACGCGGCGCAGCGCTGGCAAGCGACTTGCAGAGAGGCGGCGATGCGCAACGCCGAGACCGCTCCGCGCCGGCTCCCGCCAGCCACCCCGATGCGGGGTGCCCTGGCGGGGCCTGCTATGAACCGGGAAAGCCCCGCCACGCCGCCCCCCGGGGCACGCGGGGGCGGGCCCGACGGAGCACGCCGCACGCCCATGACCTTCGCCCTTCCTTCCCTGTCGCTGGCTGTCCGCCTGCCGCTCCTGGTCGGGCTGGCGGTGTTCCTCTCCTCGGTCGGCACCACGCATCTCGCGCTCCACATCATGCAGCGCGAGCTGAACCGCGAGATCTCGCGGCTGGCCGATGTCTATATCGACAGCCTCTCCGGCACCGCCCTGCCCTGGCTGCGCGCCGGCGACTTCGGCGGGCTGGAGGCGGCGCTGGAGCGCAGCATGGGCTTCCAGCGGGGGGTGAACGACCTCGCCATCGTCGTCGCCGACCCGAACGGCCTGCCGCTCGCCCGCGCCGGCGAGCCTCAGGGCCAGCCGCCCATGGCCTTCGGGCTGACCGGCGTGCAGTGGTCGCTGAACCCCGCGGGCGACACGGCCTGGGCGCAGCGCGAGATGGTGGCGGACGGCCAGGTGGTGGCGCTGGTGGCGGCGCAGCTCGCCTTCCCCGAGCAGGTGGGGCGGCAGCAGCGGGTGATGTGGGTGCTCACCGTGGTGGACCTGCTGCTGGCGGCCCTGGCCGCGGGGCTGGCCATGCTGTTCGCCCGCCGGCTGATGCGCCCCTTCCTGTCGGTGACGGCGGCGCTGGAGCGGGCCGGGAGCGGCCGCTTCGCGCCGCTGGGCTTCACCCCGCGCGACGCTGAGGCCAACCGGCTGGCGCAGGCCTTCAACCTGATGGCCGCCCGGCTGCGCGAGCGGGAGGAGCTGGCCACCCGCCTGGCCGAGCGGGAGCGCGCCGCCATGCTCGGCCGCCTCGCCGCCTCCGTGGCGCACGAGGTGCGCAACCCGCTGGCCGGCATGCTGACGGCGCTGGAGACCACCCGGCGCTTCGGCGACGACCCGGCGGCGCGCGAGCGGGCGCTCGACCTGGTGGAGCGCGGCCTGCGGCAGATCGAGGCGGTGGTGCGCAGCACGCTCGCCACCCACCGACAGGATGGCGAGCGCCGCCCCGTCTCCGCCGAGGATCTGGAGGATCTGCGCCTGCTGGTGATGCCGGAGGCACGGCGTGGCCAGGTCTGCCTCGGCTGGCGGGTGGCGCTGCCGGAGCCCTTCCCCACCGATGCGCTGCGGCTGCGCCAGCTGCTGCTGAATCTGCTGCTCAACGCGGTGGCCGCGACGCCGGCCGGGCGGGAGGTGCGGCTGCAGGTCACCCGCCCGGCCGAGGGGCTCCTGGTGGCGAGCGTCGAGGACGAGGCGGGCGGCCTGCCGCCGGAGGCGGAGCAGCGCCTCTCCGGCGGCGAGGCCAGCGGGGTGGCGGGCGGGCTGGGGCTGGAGATCGCGGCGCAACTCGCCGCCAGCCTGGGCGCGCGCATCAGCGTCGAGGCCGCGCCGCGCGGCAGCCGCATCACCCTGCACCTGCCCGCCCGCGCGGAGGAGACGCCATGAACCAGACCGCCAACGCGCCGCGCTCCGTGGTGCTGATCGAGGACGATGCGGTGCTAGGCGAGAGCCTGGTGCAGCGGCTGACGCTGGAGGGCATCGCCACCGCCTGGGCGCGCAGCGCGCGCGAGGGCGAGGTGCTGCTGCGCCGCCAGCGCCCGACGCTCATCGTCTGCGACATCCGGCTGCCGGATGGCAGCGGCGAGGCGCTGCTCACCCGGCTGATGCCGGAGCTGGGCGGCACGCCGATCATCGTCGTCACCGCCTTCGGCGACGTGGCGCAGGCGGTGCGGCTGCTGCGCGCCGGGGCCGACGACTACGTGGAGAAGCCCTTCCCCGCGCAGCTGCTGATCGACAAGCTCGCCGCCTATTCGGGCTGGTCGGCGCCCCTGCGGCCGGCGGATGACGGCGCCGGCTGGCGCTCCCCCGCCATGCAGACGCTGCGCCGCCACCTGCTCAAGCTCGCGCGGGTGGACACCACCGTGCTGCTGGGCGGCGAGAGCGGCGCCGGCAAGGAGGTGGCGGCGCGCGCCCTGCACGAGAGCGGCCGGGCCGAGGCGGGCCGCGCGGCGGCGCCCTTCGTCGCCGTCAACTGCGCCGCCATCCCGGCCGAGCTGCTGGAGAGCCAGATCTTCGGCCATGAGCGCGGCGCCTTCACCGGCGCCACCGAGCGCCAGCCCGGCTTCGCCGAGCGTGCAGCCGGCGGCACGCTGTTCCTCGACGAGGTGGCCGAGCTCGGCCCGGCGCCGCAGGCCAAGCTGCTGCGGCTGCTGCAGGAGCGGCGCTTCACCCGCCTCGGCGGGCGGGAGGAGCTGCCGCTGCAGGCGCGCATCGTCGCCGCCAGCAACGCCGACCTGCGCGCCCGCGTGGCCGAGGGCCGCTTCCGCGAGGATCTCTACTACCGCCTCGCCGTGGTGGAGCTGGCGGTGCCGCCGCTGCGCGAGCGGCCGGAGGATCTCGGCGCGCTGGCGGCGCATTTCCTGCGCCACTTCGCCCAGGCCTTCGCGCGGGAGGCGCCGGAGCTGACCGCGCCGGCCTTCGACGCGCTGCTGGCGCACCGCTGGCCCGGCAATGTGCGCGAGCTGCGCAACCGCATCGAGCGGGCGATGGTGCTGGCCGAGGGGCCGCGCCTGGAGCCGGCCGACCTCTTCCCCGAACGCCAGGCGCAGGAGGCGCCGCCGCTCTCGCTGGCCGAGGCGCGCGACGCCGCCGAGCGCGAACACATCCGGCGCGTGCTGGCCCGTTCCGGCAGCCGCGTGGGCGACGCCGCCCAGCTGCTCGGCATCTCCCGCACCACGCTGTGGGAGCGGATGAAGCGCCTCGGCATCAAGGGCTGAGTTTCCAAGGTATCCGCAGGGAGGATCCGTTGAAGGCGACAAGAGACTTCGAAGACATCATCGGCGGCGCGCTGATGATCGCGGGGGGCACGTGGTTCGCGCTCTATTCGCTGAACTACAACATGGGCACGCTGCGGCGGATGGGGCCGGCCTATTTCCCGCTCTCCATCGGCGTGCTGGTCGTGGCGTTCGGGCTGATCATCCTGGTCCCCGCCCTGTTCCGGGCCGGCACCCTGCCGCGGCCCGAATGGCGGCCCTTCCTGGCCATCTGCATCGCGGTGCTGGGCTTCGCGCTGCTGGTCGACCGCTTCGGGCTGATCCCGGCGGTGCTGCTGCTGACTGTCCTGGCCGCCTTCGCGGAACGCAACCCGAGCCTGCGGCTGACCCTGGTGCTGGCCGCCAGCCTCGCCGCCATCGCCGTGCTGGTCTTCACCATGGGCCTCGGCATTCCCATCCCGGCCTACCGGTGGAGCCTCTGATGGACATGTTCGCCAACCTCGCGATGGGCTTCGGTGAAGCCTTCGCGCCGCAGAACCTGCTGTACTGCTTCATCGGCGTGTTCCTGGGCACCTTCGTCGGCGTGCTGCCGGGCATCGGTGGCCTCGCCACCATCTCCATGCTGCTGCCGCTGACCTTCTACGTGCCGCCCACCGCCGCCATCATCATGCTGGCCGGCATCTACTACGGCGCGCAGTATGGCGGCTCCACCGCCTCCATCCTGATGAACCTGCCGGGCACCCCCGCCGCGGCCGTGGCCTGTCTCGACGGCTACCCGATGGCGCAGAAGGGCCGCGCCGGCGTGGCGCTGGCCATGACGACCATCGCCTCCTTCGTCGGCGCCAGCCTCGGCATCATCATCCTCACCGCCTTCTCGCCGCTGCTGGCGGGGGTCGCCCTCTCTTTCGGGCCGGCGGACTACTTCGCGATGATGCTGCTCGGGCTGGTGGCGGCGGCGACGCTGGCGCATGGCTCGCCGGTCAAGGGCATCGCCATGGTGCTGGTGGGGCTCGCGCTCGGCATGGTCGGCACCGACGTGCAGACCGGCCAGCAGCGCTTCACCTTCGACATCCCGCAGCTCGCCGACGGCATCAGCCTCGTGGCGCTGGCCATGGGCCTGTTCGGCGTGGCCGAGGTGATCGGCAGCATCAACCGCATCAAGGCCGGCAGGAGCCAGCACAAGATCACCATGCGCTCGCTGATGCCGACCGGGAAGGACATGAAGGATTCCACCCTGCCGATGCTGCGCGGCACCGGCGTCGGCGCCATCTTCGGCGCGCTGCCGGGGGCCGGCGCCACCATCGCCTCCTTCATGTCCTACGCGGTCGAGAAGAAGGTGGCGCGTGATCCGAGCCGGTTCGGCAAGGGCGCCATCGAGGGCATCACCTCCCCGGAATCCGCCAACAACGCCGCCTCGCAGACCGCCTTCATCCCGACGCTGACGCTGGGCATCCCGGGCGACGCCACCATGGCGCTGATGCTGGGCGCGCTGATCATCCAGGGCATCCAGCCGGGGCCGCGGCTGGTCACCGAGCACCCCGAGCTGTTCTGGGGGCTGATCGCCAGCTTCTGGATCGGCAACGTCATGCTGGTGATCCTGAACCTGCCGCTGATCGGGCTGTGGGTGAAGATGCTGTCCATCCCCTACCGCATCCTCTACCCCGCCATCCTGATGTTCATCTGCATCGGCGTGTACAGCGTCAACAACAGCGCCTTCGACGTGCTGCTGGTGATGATCTTCGGCGTCTTCGGCTACGTCATGGCACTGCTGAAGTTCGAGCCGGCGCCGCTGCTGCTGGGCTTCATCCTCGGGCCGTTGATGGAGGAGCATCTGCGCCGCGCCATGCTGCTCTCGCGCGGCGACGCCATGGTGTTCCTGGAGCGGCCGATCAGCGCCGGCTTCCTGGCCGTCACCGCCGCGCTGCTGGTCTGGGCCGCCGTCGCGCTGGTGCGGCAGAGCCGGGCGCGGCAGCGCGCCGCCGCGCTGGCGGAATAACGGCAGGGCCATGCAGGAGAAGATCATCGGCCCCTTCCTGGCCTGGATCGCCGCGCACCAGGACTGGGCGGGGCCGATGGCCTTCCTGCTGGCCTTCACCGAATCCCTGCCCCTGGTGGGGCTGGTCATTCCCGGCTCGGCGCTGCTCTTCGCCGCCGGGGTGCTCATCGTCAGCGAGGCGCTGCCGGCCTGGCCGGTGGTGCTGGGCGCCGGCCTCGGCGCCGCGCTGGGCGACAGCACGGGCTATGTCATGGCGCGCCGCTGGGGCCCGGCGATGGTGCGGCGCCACCTGCCACGCGGACAGTGGCGGCTCTATGCGCGGGCGCGCCTCGGCTTCCGCCGCTGGGGGCTGTGGGCGGTGTTCCTCAGCCGCTTCTTCGCGCCGCTGCGCGCCTTCATCCCCGTGGTGGCGGGGCTGTCGGGCATGCGGCACGGGCGCTTCCAGCTCGCCAACATCCCCTCGGCGCTGCTCTGGGCGCCGCTGCTGCTGATGCCGGGGCAGGCCATCGGCTGGACCACCGGCCTGTTCC
>NZ_JCACVY010000193.1:0-8082 GCF_058833935.1 Roseomonas sp. TS2
CCGGCCTGTACGGCGCGCTGGCCAAGGGGCCGATCACCGGCGTCACGCTGTTCGCCGGCTTCGCCTCCACCGTCGGCTGGCCGCTCAGCACCTTCCTCGATGCCGAGCTGGGCTGGCGCGGGGCCTGCCTGGTCTGGGCGGCGCTGCATCTGGGGCTGGGGCTGCCGCTGAACCGGCTGCTGGTGCCCGCCGCGCCGCCCCCCGCGCCCAAGGCCGCCGCCGAGGGGCCGGAGGTGCCGGCGCCGCCGCAGGCCATGTGGGTGCTGGGCTTCGTCTTCGCCGCCACCGGCATCATCACCGCCGCCATCGGCGCGCACCAGCCGGCCCTGCTGGCCGCCGCCGACGCCTCGCCCGAGGCCGCCCTCCTGGCCGCTTCCCTCACCGGGCCGGCGCAGGTGGCGGCGCGCTTCCTGCAGTTCAGCCTGCTGCGCGCCCTGCACCCGCTGTGGATGGCGCGGGTGGCCTGCGTCATCCAGGGCATCGGCGCGCTGGCCCTGCTGTTCCTGGGCGGGCCGGCGGCGGCGGCCTTCGCCCTGCTGCATGGCGGCGGCAACGGGCTGCACACCATCGCCAAGGGCACGCTGCCGCTCGCCGTGTTCGGGCCGGTCGGCTACGGGCAGCGGCAGGGCATCCTCTCCGCCCCTGCGCGGCTGTTGCAGGCGGGGGCGCCGCTGCTGTTCGGCCTGCTGATGGAAGCCCATGGCGCCGGCGCGCTGTGGCTCACCACCGGGCTGTGCTTCGCCGCCTTCGCCGCCCTCTTCGCGCTGCGCGCGCGCTGAGGGCGGCGCCCGTGGTCAGGCGTTGCGCCGCAGCGCCTCCGGGTTGATCAGCGCGTCCGGGTCCGGCTGGCCCGCCAGGAAGTCCAGCACGTTGCGGGCCGAGGCGGTGGCCATGCGCTGCAAGCCCTCGGCGGTGCTGGCGGCCACATGCGGCGTCATCACCACGTTCGGCAGGCCGAGCAGCGGGATGGGGCTCTGCATCGGCTCCACCTGCACAACGTCGAGCCCCGCCCCCGCCAGATGGCCGGAGCGCAGCGCCGCCTCCAGCGCCGCCTCCTCCACCAGCGTGCCGCGGGCGGCGTTGATCAGCACGGCGCCGGGCTTCATCGCCGCCAGGAAGCCGCCATTCACCATGTTCCGCGTCTCGGCGTTGGAGGGGCAGTGGAGGGTGACGATGTCCGCCTCCGCCAGCGCCGCCGGCAGGTCGCGCGCCGGCTCGTAGCCCAGGCCGCGGATGGTGTTGGCGGGGATGAAGGGGTCGTGCACCCGCACCCGCAGCCCGAAGGCGGCGCAGAGCCGCGCCACCCGCGTGCCGATGCGGCCGAAGCCGATGATCAGCACGGCGCGGCCGCCGAGGTCGAAGGTGGCGGACTGGCCGGGCACCCGCCACTCGCCGCGCCGCACCCCGGCGTTGAAGGCCACCACCTGGCGGGACAGCGCCAGCATCAGCATCAGCGTGTGCTCGGCCACCGAGGCGGCGTTGGCCTCCGGCGTCACCGCCAGCAGGATGCCGCGCTCGGTCAGCGCCGGCACGTCCACATTGTCGTAGCCGACGCCGTGGCGGCAGACGAAGCGCAGCCTCGGCGCGCGGTCGAGCAGGGCGCGGTCCACCGTCATGCCGCGCACGATCATCGCCTCCGCCTCGGCCAGATGGCCGGGCAGGGTCTCGGGCGTCAGCGCCTCGGGCGTGAGGAGGCGCAGGCCGGGGGCCTCGCGCAGCATCTCAAGCCCGTCCCGGTGGATGGGATCGGGCACCAGCACGGTGTGCAGGGAGAGATCGGCCATGGCGGTCACCCGTTGCCCCAGGGGCGGCGGCGGAAGAGGTCCTTCACGCCCTCCGCCTCGCGCAGGGCGGCGGCGCGGTATTCGGCGCCGACGAGGGGGCGCATCGGCAGGTTCAGCTTCGCGGCCTCCTCGACGAAGGCCGGGTCGGCCAGGGTGGCGCGGAAGGCGGCCGCGAGCGGCGCGGCGATCTCCTCCGGCAGGCCGGGCGGCGCCACGAAGCCGCGCGCCGAACCGCCGACGACATCGAAGCCCTGCTCCCGGAAGGTTGGCACCTCCGGCATGGCGGACCAGCGCTCCGGCGCGGCGGCGCCGAGGCAGCGTGTGCGCCCCTCCTGCAACAGGGAGATGCCCTCGCTGAGATTGTAGGAGGCGACGTCGAGCTGCCCGCCCAGCAGGTCGCGGATGACGGGGGCGGTGCCGTTGTAGGGCGCGTGCAGGGCGCGGACCTGCGCCACCTCCTCGAAGGCGAGCAGCAGCTGGTGGTCGTCCGAGCCGATGCCGGCGGCGGAGCCGACCGAGACGGCCTCCCGCGCCTTGGCGGCGGCGGCCTTCAGGTCGCCCAGGCCGCGCAGCGGGGAATCGGCGCGCACCCAGAGGGCGCCGGGGTCCTCCACCAGCTGCGCGACGTAGGTGAACTCCTCCATCTTCCAGCGCACCGGCCGTTCCAGCGGGATGGAACTGAGGGAGAGGCTGGCGATGGCGCCCAGCGTGTGGCCATCGGGGCGCGCCGCGAAGATCGCCTCGTTGCCGGTCTGCCCGCCCGCGCCGACGCGGTTGGTGACGACGAAGCGCGCGCCGGGCAGGTGGTTCGGCAGGTGCTTGGCTGCCAGCCGCGCCATGATGTCGATGCCGCCGGCCGGCGGGTAGGGGACGATGATCTCGATCGGCCGGGCGGAGGGCCAGGCGGCCTGGGCCAGGGCAGGGCGGGCCAGCAACGGCAGGGCCAGCACCGGCAGAGCCGGCACGGGAAGAAGGCAGGCCAGGAGGCCCCGGCGGGTGGGCATGGTGTCGTCCTCGGACTCGTTCCCCGGGGCGTTCTGCGGCCCCGGCCCCCGGGAGGGGGGCTATTGCCGACAGGCTAGACCATGGCGGCCGCCCTGGCCATGGCTGCCCCGCGTCCGCGTCTTCGCACTTGCGTCAAGGCCTCGGCGCGCGCATATGAGCGACGCCGGCCTCCATGGGGAAGTGCCGGCCGCGCCCTGGCTGCGTGAACGGACCGCCCGCCCTTCATCGGCGGCGGCCATGCCAGGGCCCCGGGACAAACCCCCCGGACCTTCTCCCTTCGGTACGACCCATCCACGCGGGGCGTCCTGACCCGCAACCGGTGCGGCCGTCATGGCGTGCGCCGAATCTTGGATATGTTGATGACCGATTTCACGTCCCTCGGCCTGGCCGAACCGCTGCTGCGCGCCCTGGCCCAGGAAGGCTACACCACCCCCACCCCGATCCAGGCGCAGGCCATCCCGCTGGTGCTCGAGGGCCGCGACCTGCTGGGCATCGCCCAGACCGGCACCGGCAAGACCGCCGCCTTCGCGCTGCCAATCCTGCACCACCTGGCCGACCGCAAGGCGCCGGCCCCGCGCGGCGGCTGCCGCGTGCTGATCCTGTCGCCGACGCGCGAGCTGGCCTCGCAGATCCACGACAACATCCGCGCCTATGGCCGCTTCATGGGCCTGTCCTCCACGGTCATCTTCGGCGGCGTGGGCGCGCGGCCGCAGGTGCAGGCGCTCTCGCGCGGCGTGGACATCCTGGTGGCGACGCCGGGCCGCCTGCTCGACCACGTGCAGACCGGCGCCGCCCGCCTGCAGGGCGTCGAGGTGCTGGTGCTGGACGAGGCCGACCAGATGCTGGACCGCGGCTTCTGGCCCGCCATCCGCAAGCTCACCGGGCTGATGTCCAAGAACCGGCAGACGCTGTTCTTCAGCGCCACCATGCCGGAGGAGATCGCCAAGATCGCCAACGAGCTGCTGAAGGACCCGGCGCGCGTCTCCGTCACCCCCGTGGCCTCCACGGCGGAGCGGGTGGAGCAGCGGCTGATCCATATCGACGCCAGCCAGAAGCGCGTGCTGCTGGCCGAGATGCTGCGTGATTCCGCCATCGGCCGCGCGCTGGTCTTCGCCCGCACCAAGCACGGCGCCGACCGCGTGGCCAAGCACCTGGTGGCCGAGGGCATCAACGCCCACGCCATCCATGGCGACCGCAGCCAGGGCCAGCGCGAGCGAGCGCTGGCCGAGTTCCGCAACGGCCGCGCGCCGATCCTGGTGGCCACCGACATCGCCAGCCGCGGCATCGACGTCGATGGCGTGACGCATGTCTTCCAGTTCGACCTGCCGGACACGCCGGAGGCCTATGTGCACCGCATCGGCCGCACCGCGCGCGCCGGCGCCAGCGGCGAGGCGATCGCCTTCTGCGCGCCGGACGAGGTGGTGAAGCTGAAGGCGGTGGAGAAGCTGATCGCCATGAAGATCCCGGCCGAGGACCGCCGCAGCCCGGCGGCGCGCGCCGAGGCCGAGGCGGCGCAGCCGAAGAAGCAGCCGCCGCGCGGCCGTGGCCCGCGCCCGCAGGGCGCGAGCGGCCGGCCGCAGGGCGCCGCCCCGCGCGGTGGCCGCGGCATGCCGCCGGGTGCCGCCGGCGCCCGCAAGGACCGCAACTGGCGCGACAGCGACTTCCGCAACTCCTCGCGCTGAGGCGTTGACGACCGGGCCGGAGGCACCCCCTCCGGCCCTTTTTTTGTCCCGCGCCGTGTTGCCATGCGGGCGGGACGGGGCAAGGCTGGCGCGGTTCGCAACCGCCGGAGCCGAACCCATGCCGCAAGAGACCGACCCCCGCCTCGCCGCCATCGCCGCCGAGGCGACGCAATGGCGCCGCCACCTGCACGCCAACCCGGAGCTTTCCTTCGAGGAGCACCGGACCAGCGAGTTCGTCGCGGCAAAGCTGGAGAGCTGGGGCATCGCGGTGACGCGCGGCATCGCGGGCACGGGGCTGGTCGGCACGCTGCGCGGCAGCCGGGGCCAGCAGGGCGCCAATGCCGGCCGCGCCATCGGCCTGCGCGCCGACATGGACGCGCTGCCGATGCAGGAGATGACCGAGGACCTGCCCTACAAATCCACCGTGCCGAACGTGATGCATGCCTGCGGCCATGACGGCCACACCGCCATGCTGCTCGGCGCCGCGCGCTACCTCTCCGAGACGCGCGACTTCGAGGGCACGGTGCACTTCATCTTCCAGCCGGCCGAGGAGAAGGGCGGCGGCGGCCGGGTGATGGTGGAGGAGGGGCTGTTCACCCGCTTCCCCTGCGACGCGGTGTACGGCATCCACAACGGCTCCAACGTGCCGAAGGGGCAGTTCGTCATCACCCGCGGCACCACCAACGCGGCGGCCGACACGGTGAAGCTGACGGTGCGCGGCCTGGGCGGCCATGCCGCGCGGCCGCACCAGGCGCTGGACCCGGTGCTGGTGGCCTCGCACATCGTGGTGGCGCTGCAGAGCGTGGTGAGCCGCCGGGTGGACCCGCTGGATTCCGCCGTGCTCTCGCTATGCAGCATCCATGGCGGCAGCGCCTGCAACGTCATCCCCGAGGAGGTGGTGATCGAGGGCACGGTGCGCACGCTGCGCCCCGAGACGCGCGACGAGATGCAGCGCCTGCTGACCGAGGTGGCCACCGCCACCGCCCAGGCGCATGGCGCCCGCGTCGAGATCGACTATGAGCGCGGCTATCCGCCCGTGGTGAACAGCGATGCCCCCGTGGAGCGCGCGCAGCTGGCGGCGGCGAAGCTGGCGGGGGAGGGGATGCTGGTGCGCGAGGCGCCGCCGACCATGGGGGGCGAGGACTTCTCCTACATGGCGCGCACGGTGCCCGGCTGCTTCATCCGCCTGGGCCAGATGGACCCGGCCAGGCCGAACTTCTCGACGCACCACCCGCGCTACAACTTCAACGACGACATCCTGCCGACCGGCATCGCCTTCTGGTCGTCCCTGGTCGAACAGGAACTGACTCCCGCCTGACTGGCAGAAAAAAGATGGGGGCCTGGGGGAATTCCTTCCCCCAGCCTTCCCTCAATCGGTCCCGATGACCTTCACATAACTCCCCGGCGCGTCCTCGATCGCAAGCAGCCCGCCTTCGCCCGGGGTTCGCGCCGGCACCTGCGCCTTGTCCAGCCCGCTCACCCAGCGGTGCCAGTCCGGCCACCAGGAGCCGGCGAACTCGGTGGCGGCGCCGAACCAGTCATCCGGCTCGGCCGGCAGGCTGTCGGCCACCCAGTGGCTGTACTTGCCGGATTCCGGCGGGTTGGCGACGCCGGCGATGTGCCCTGAGGCGGCCAGCACGAAGCGCACCGGCCCGCCATAGATCTGCGTCGCCTTGTAGGTGCTCTTCCAGGGCGCGATGTGGTCCTCGCGCGTGGAGAGGATGTAGGTGGGCAGCTTGACCTTGCGCAGGTCGAGCGGCACGCCGGCCAGGGTGATGCCGCCCGGCTTGGCCAGATCGTTCTGCTGGTACATGCGGCGCAGGTAGAAGCTGTGCATGGCCGCCGGCATGCGGGTGCTGTCGTCGTTCCAGTAGAGCAGGTCGAAGGGGAAGGGCTCCTGCCCCATCAGGTAGTTCTGCACGACGAAGGACCAGATCAGGTCGTTGGCGCGCAGCATGTTGAAGGTGGTGGCCATCTCGCGGCCTTCGAGGTAGCCGCGCTTCTGCATCCGCTCCTCGAGCGACTGCAGCTGCTCCTCGTCGATGAAGACGGAGAGTTCCCCCGCCTCGGCGAAATCGACCATGGTGGTGAAGAAGGTGGCGGACTTGATGCGGGTGTCCCGCTTCTCCGCCATGTGCGCCAGCGTCGAGGCCAGCAGCGTGCCGCCGAGGCAGTAGCCGATGGCGTTGACGGCCTTCTCGCCCGTGGCCTTCTCGATCGCGTCCAGCGCGGCATAGGGCCCTTCGAGCATGTAGTCCTCGAAGGATTTCTCCGCCAGCCGCTCGTCCGGATTGACCCAGGAGACGACGAACACCGTGTGCCCCTGGCTCACCGCCCAGCGAACGAAGCTGTTCTTCGGCCGCAGGTCGAGGATGTAGAACTTGTTGATCCAGGGCGGCAGGATCAGCAGCGGCCGCTTCAGCACCGTCTCGGTCGCCGGGCTGTACTGGATGAGCTGCATCAGCTCGTTCTGGTAGACGACCTTGCCGGGCGAGACGGCGATGTTCTCGCCGATCTTGAACTTGGTCTCGTCCGTCATGCGGATGCGCAGCTTGCCCTTGCCGCGCTCGAGGTCGGAGAGCAGGTTCTGCAGGCCGCGCAGCAGGTTCTCGCCGCCCGTCTCGGCGGTGCGGCGCAGCACCTCCGGGTTGGTCATCAGGAAGTTGGACGGGCTCATCGCGTCGACGAACTGGCGGGTGTAGAAATCCACCTTCTGCGCCGTCTTGGGGTCGAGGTCGTCGGCCGCGTGCGCCACGTTGGTGAAGTAGCGCGCCGAGAGCAGGTAGGACTGCTTGATGAAGTCGAACACCTCGTTGTCCCGCCACGCCTCGTCCTTGAAGCGGCGGTCCTTCGGGTCCTCGGCGATGACGGGGCTCACCTCGCCGCCCCACATGCGGCGCGCGGTGTTCTGCCACAGCGTCATGTAGTCCTGCCAGAAGCCGAGCTGCGCCTGCATCAGCCGCGCCGGGTTGGTCATCAGCCGGGCGGTCATCTCCATGAAGGCGGTACCGATATGCATCGGGTCCGGCCCGTCCGCGCCGCCGCCCGGCGCCTCGCCGGCCTGGCGCCGCAGGAAGTCGGCCACGATGCGCTGCCCGCGCTCCGCCACATCGGCCATGGTGCGGGAGACGAGGGCGGGGTCCGGCAGGCGGAATGCGCCCGGGTCCGGGGGGGTGTCGTCCTTGGCCATGCGTCCCTCCGCGCCTTTGGCGCCTGCTTCCTGCGATTTCGCGAGCCCGCCTTGTGGCACGCGGACCCTGAAGCCTTCGTTTCGCCACACGGGGAACCCGGGCTTGGCTGCACGGTTCCGCGCGGCCTTCCGCCGACCCCGCCTTTCGGGCTAATGCCCAGGGAATGGGCGAGAAGAGGCGGAGCATGGACCAGCGCAGCGACCGAGGCCGTCTGCAAGGTAGGGCTGGCGCGAGGGGGCATCAAGCGGCCTGCGGCATTGTGCTGCTCGCGCTCTCGCTCGCGGGTTGCGTCGGCTCCCCGACGGAAGGGCCGCGGGAATTCTGGAAGAACGCCTTCGGCCCGCCGCTGGAGGGCCGGCCCCTGCCGCCCGGAACGGAAGGGGCCTACCCCAACCTGGCTTCCGTGCCGCCCGCCCCGCC
>NZ_JCACVY010000194.1:0-7914 GCF_058833935.1 Roseomonas sp. TS2
GATCGTGGTGAAGGCGCTGCCGGAGGTTGACCGGCCGGCGCTTGCCGCCATCGGCCCTTCGGCGCGCGGCGACGTGGTGCTGCTCGACCTTGGCGCCAACATCGTCTGCGACCCGCGCAACCTCGTCGAGTTCGCCGTGATGGGTGACGCCTTCGCGCGCGCGGTGCTGGGGCTCACCAAGCCCAGCATCGGCCTGCTCAACGTGGGCAGCGAGGAGCTGAAGGGCGACGACCGTGTCCGCCAGGCGGCCGAGATGCTGCGCGAGACGGTGCTGGCCCCCAATTTCCACGGCTTCGTCGAGGGGCACGACATCACCGCCGGCACCGTCGACGTGGTGGTGACGGACGGCTTCACCGGCAATGTCGCGCTCAAGACCGGCGAGGGCGCCTTCAAGCTGGTGGGCACGCTGCTGAAGCAGGTCTTCACCTCTTCGCTGGCGGCCAAGCTCGGCTACCTGCTCGCCCGCCCGGCGCTGGACCGGCTGCGCGAGTGGATGGACCCCCGACGCTACAACGGCGCCGTGCTGATCGGCCTGAACGGCGTGGTGGTGAAAAGCCATGGTGGCACCGATGCGCTGGGCTTCGCCCATGCGGTGGACGTCGCCATGGACATGGTGAACCACCGCTTCAACGACCGCATCCGCGAGGTGCTGGCGACGCTGCCGCCGCGCGGCAAGCCCGCCGTGGCCGCCGCCGCCGAGCCCGGCGTCAACGCCCGCTGACAGGCGGCCCCTGGGACCTCGCCGCATGACCTATCGCGCCCTGATCGCCGGAACCGGCGCCTACCTCCCCGAGCTGGTGCTGGACAACGAGGCCCTGGCGGCGCGCCACGGCCTCGACACTTCCGACGCCTGGATTCGCGAGCGCACCGGCATCCGCCAGCGCCACCTGGCGGCGCCGGGCGAGCTGGCCAGCGACATGGCCGCCGCCGCCGCCCGCGCCGCCCTGGCGCAGGCCGGCCTCGGGGTGGAGGCGGTGGACGCCGTCATCGTGGCCACCGCCACGCCGGATTCGGTGTTCCCCTCCACGGCGGCGCGGGTGCAGGCCAAGCTCGGCGTGACGCAGGGATTCGCCTTCGACATCGCCGCCGCCTGCACCGGCTTCGTCTATGCCCTCTCCGTGGCGGATGCGATGATGAAGGCGGGGCAGTGCCGCTGCGCGCTGGTGATCGGCGCCGAGGTGTTCTCGCGCATCCTGGACTGGGCGGACCGCGGCACCTGCGTGCTGTTCGGCGACGGCGCCGGCGCGGTGGTGCTGCGCGCCGCGGAGGCCGGCAGCACCGAGCGCGGCCTGCTCTCCTGCCATTTGCACGCCGATGGCCGGCATGGCGACATCCTGCAGGTGGAGGGCGACAGCGGCCTGCTGCGGATGACCGGCAAGGAGGTGTTCCGCCACGCCGTCAGCAAGCTGGCGAGCGTGGTGGACGAGGCGCTGCAGGCCAACGGACTCGACAAGTCGGACGTGAAGTGGCTGGTGCCGCACCAGGCCAATCTGCGCATCATCGAGGCGATGGGCCGCAAGCTCGGCCTGCCGCGCGAGCAGGTGGTGGTGACGGTGGACCGCCACGCCAACACCTCCGCCGCCTCCATTCCCCTGGCGCTGGCCGAGGCGACGCGGGACGGGCGCATCCGCCAGGGCGACCTGGTGCTGATGGAGGCGATCGGCGGCGGTCTTACCTGGGGCGCCGCGCTGGCGCGCTTCTGAGCCGGCCGCTCCCGGCTCCTCGCTGCGCTACCAGGTTTGTGACTCCTCCTCACAGGCATGCGTGTTGCGTGGAACGGCTCGGTGGCGTGAACGTTCCTGCGTGCAGATCCCGGCAACGGGTCCTCAGGCAGTGGAGCTTTCATCGAGATGTCGCCGGATATTTCCGCCGAGCCGGCCAACCGGTCCCTGGCCGACCGCAGCGAGTTGCCTTCGCGTGGCGACTGGCAGAAGGTCCAGCGCCCCGCCTACCATTCCGAGGAAGGCGAGGGCGACCGTTCCGACTGGACGACGCTGTTCAAGTCCGCCCTGGTGGTGATGCTCGGCGTCGCGGGGCTGACGGCGTTTCTCTCCGGCGTGATGGCGCAGTAGCCACCACCGGGCGCTTCCTGCCCCCGGAAGTGCCATCCTGCTGAAGCGGCCGGCAAATTGCACAGGCTCAGCGGAAATTTCATGGGGTAAGCCATACAACCGCCTCTTGGCTTCGAGGGGGGCGGCCCTGTATGGTCCGGCCGCCCTCAGGGGAAGGTTCGCGGGAACTTTTTCCCGAAGGCCGGGGGATCGAACCAATGCTGATTACGCTGCCGCCGGACTATCGGCCGTCTGACACTGAAGAATTCATGAACCCCCAGCAGCAGGAATATTTTCGCCAGAAGCTGCTGCGCTGGCGTCAGGATCTGCTGCGTGAGGCCGGAGACACGCTGGCCAGTCTGAGCGAGGGCGGTATCAGCGAGGCCGATCTGGCGGACCGCGCCAGTGTCGAGACCGACCGGGCGCTGGAACTGCGCACCCGCGACCGTGCCCGGAAGCTGATCTCCAAGATCGATCAGGCGCTGGAGCGGATCGCCAACGGCACCTACGGCTATTGCGAGGAGACGGGCGAGCCGATCGGCCTGCGCCGGCTGGAGGCGCGCCCCATCGCCACCCTCTCCATCGAGGCGCAGGAGCGCCACGAGCGCATGGAACGAATCCACCGCGACGACTGAGGGCGGGCCAGGGGAGGGGGACGCGCCCTCCTCAGCCGCCCCGCGGGCCTTGGGTGGCGCCGGGTAGGCCCAGCCTCGGCTGGATTGCCACCCTCCGGCAGCCTGGCCTGGCCGAGGCCCTCCTTCATCATTCGCCCGCCGGTCACGGCGCTCCGGGCCAGGAAGGCGGCGCCGGCCATGCCACGGCCGGTGCCGGCATTGCCGCCCACCCGGGCCATGCGGCCGGGCTCGCTCACCGCGAGCATGGCGTTGCTCCGACGCCTGCCGCCCTCAGAGGCGGAAGCAGGGGCGCCTCCGGGCCGGTGATCCGTGCCTGCCGCCAGGATAGCGACTGCGCCGGGACAGGCCGGTCCGGCCGCGCATTCAGGCCGGAGTGGAGGGTGACATGGATGCCGCGGATGCCCATATCCGAAGAGGCCGGCACTCCCGCCCCATCCTCTCTGCAGCGAGCAGTGACCTGGCGCCGCCGTGACGGACGGGGAGAGCGTTCCTACTTACCGCTTGCAATACACCCCGATCCGGTGCATCTGCGCCGCGACGGTGGGTGCGGTGAATCGCCCGGCGGTTTGGCCGCGCCCTCGGATCCGGCAGGCCCTGCGGTCCTGCGGCAGCGGTGGGCTGAGGGCAATGGTCCGGCCCCCCGAGGCCGCCGCCAAGGCTTGGGCGGTCCCGGACCGGCAAACAGAGCTTCAGGCGAGGGCGCGGAGGGAAGGCCGAGCCCATCGCGCATACCCCTTTCCCACGCGGCACCTGCCGCGTATGTCTTCCGCGCGGCAGCCGCCGCGTGACTTTTCCGCGCGGCTGGCGCCGTGCAATTTTCAGCGCGGCAGCCGCCGCGACGCGTATGGAGGCCCCCGTGGCGCGCACCCCGCTCGAGAAGATCCGCAACATCGGCATTACGGCGCATATCGACGCCGGCAAGACGACGACGACCGAGCGGATCCTGTATTACACCGGCAAGTCCCACAAGATCGGTGAGGTCCACGAGGGCAACACCACGACCGACTACATGGAGCAGGAGCGTGAGCGTGGCATCACGATCACCTCCGCGGCCGTGACGGCGATGTGGAACGACCACCGCATCAACATCATCGACACCCCCGGCCACATCGACTTCAACATCGAGGTGAACCGCTCGCTGCGCGTGCTCGACGGCGCGGTGTTCGTGATCGAGGGCGTGGCCGGCGTGCAGCCGCAGTCCGAGACCAACTGGCGCCTGGCCGACCGCTACAACGTGCCGCGCATCATCTATGTCAACAAGCTGGACCGCACGGGCGCCGACTTCTACCGCGCCGCCGCGACGCTGACCGAGAAGCTCGGCATCACCTGGGTGACGCTGCAGCTGCCGATCGGCATCGAGGACACGCTGAAGGGCATCGTCGACCTCGTCACGATGAAGGCGCTGGTGTGGGAAGGCGACGAGCTCGGCGCCAAGTACCACGAGACCGAGATCCCCGCCGACCTGGCCGACAAGGCCGCCGAGTACCGCCAGCTGCTGCTCGACACCGCCCTCTCGGTGGATGACGCGGCGATGGAAGAGTATTTCGAGAAGGGCGACGTCTCGGTCGAGACCCTGAAGAAGTGCATCAAGAAGGGCACCATCGCCGGCACCTTCCGCCCGGTGCTGTGCGGCTCCTCCTTCAAGAACAAGGGTGTGCAGCCGCTGCTGGACGCCGTGGTCGACTACCTGCCGAGCCCGGTGGACGTCGAGGGCATCAAGGTCGCCCCCGAGGAGGGCCAGGACGACGACCCCAGCGCCGAGCGCCGCGTCATCGAGATCAGCGAGCAGGCGCCCTTCTCGGCGCTGGCCTTCAAGATCATCAACGACAAGTACGGCAACCTGACCTTCATCCGGGTGTACTCGGGCGTGATCAAGCAGGGTGACACCATGCTGAACACGACCAAGGGTCACAAGGAGCGCATCGGCCGCATGTTCCAGATGCACGCCGACAAGCGCGAGGAGGTCAAGGAGATCTTCGCCGGCGACATCGTCGCGGTGGTGGGCCTGAAGGACACCGGCACGGGCGACACCCTGGCCGACCCGTCCGACCCGGTGGTGCTGGAGCGCATGGCCTTCCCGGTGCCGGTGATCGACATCTCCGTCGAGCCGAAGACCAAGGACGGCGTCGAGAAGATGACGCTCGGCCTGCAGAAGCTGGCCAGCGAGGACCCCTCGCTCCGCCTGAAGACCGACCAGGAGACCGGCCAGACCATCCTGTCCGGCATGGGCGAGCTGCACCTCGAGATCATCATCGACCGCCTCCGCCGCGAGTACGGCGTGGACGCCAACATCGGCGCGCCGCAGGTGGCCTACCGCGAGACGATCACCAAGCCGCACACCCACACCTACACGCACAAGAAGCAGTCGGGTGGTTCGGGCCAGTTCGCCGAGGTGAAGATCACCTTCGAGCCGAAGGAGCGGAACGAGGGCATCGAGTTCCACAACGGCGTCGTCGGCGGCTCGGTGCCGAAGGAGTATATCCCGGCGGTCGAGAAGGGCATCAAGGTCCAGGCCGACACCGGCGTGCTGGCCGGCTTCCCGACGGTGGACTTCAAGTACACCCTGACGGACGGCAAGTACCACGACGTCGACTCCTCGGCCCTGGCTTTCGAGATCGCCGCCAAGGCCTGCTTCCGCGAGGGCATGAAGCTGGCCGGCCCGGTGATCCTGGAGCCGATCATGGACGTCGAGGTGACCACCCCGCAGGACCATGTCGGTGACGTGGTGGGCGACCTCAACCGTCGCCGCGGCGTGATCCAGAGCCAGGACATGGCGGGCACCTCCGTCATCGTCCGCGCCCATGTCCCGCTGAAGGAGATGTTCGGCTACATCTCCAACCTGCGTGGCATGACCAAGGGTCGCGCCTCCTTCTCGATGCAGTTCCACCACTACGATCCCGTGCCGCGCAACGTGGCCGACGAGATCATGAAGCAGTCCGCCTGAGGCTGACGATGCGGCTCCGCTGGCAGCGCGGCCGCATCGAGGATCCGGGGCCCGGCGCGGCAGATCCGCACCGGGCGCTGGAATGGGTTGGTTGCGACGACGCGGGCGATCCCATCGCCCGCGTCGTTCGCGTTCGTGGGCCGGTGATGTTCCGCTGGCACTGGCGCCATGCCGTGGCGCTGGACGACGAGGCGCGGGTGGTGGAACTCCGCCCCGACATGCCGGAGGACCGCTGGCTGGTGGTGGTGCGGGAGCGCGTTGTGGGCCGCGCCAGCCTGCCGCTCGCCGCCGTGCGCCGGGCCGAGGCGATGCTGCGCGGCGGCTAGCCCCCCGCCTCAGCTCGGCAGGCAGCGGATGATGTCGCGGTGGCCGCGGGCCAGCACCGGGCGCGTGCCGTCCGGGCAGGCCATGCCGGCGTCGCGCCGGGCGGGGGCCAGCCCCGCATCCCAGGCGCCGCCGCCCGGCGCCCTGTCCATCGCGCGGTCGCAGCGGCCGGGCACGCCCTTCACCGGGGCGCCGCCATTCGGGCAGAGCCAACGGCGTATGGCCTCGAGTTGCGCGGCATTCGGCCGGCGTGGCGGCTCAGCCCAAGCGACGGGAGCCGTGCCGAGCAGGAAGAGGGCCAGCAAGGCCGCGTTGCGCCAGCGATGCGTCATGGGTCGCTGCATAGCATGCCGGGCGGCGCGGTGCCGATTTCAACATGACAAATCGGAAAGGTCTTGAACCGGAACCGGTTTGGCGCAACATCATGCTCCATGGACCCGCGATCGCACGACCGCCCCGTTCTCGACATGACGCCCGAGGGCGAATTCCGTGGCCCCGCGCCACGCCCGACGACCTGGCTCGACCGGCTGCTGATGCGCCTGGGCGGCGTGGCCGCGCTGGTGGCCATCGTCGCCGTCGGCATTGTCGTGGCCGGCATCGCGGTGGCCTTTTTCGCCCTGGCGCTGCCGGTGGCCCTGGTGGCGGGGCTGGTGGCCTTCGGCAGCCTGTGGTGGCGCGCCAAGCGCAACGGGCAGGCCTTCCGCATGTCCGCCACCATGATGCGGCGCTGACGACGGAACGCTCACCTTCTCCTTTTTCCATCAACCCGGGCCGTCTCTACGAGGTCCGGGACGATGGGCGCGTCTATACCGAGGAACAGCCCGGGCAGCCCGAGGCGGTTGGACGCATCCGCGCCATACGCCTGTGGTGGATCGCGGCCGTGGGCGCCAACGTGGTCAGCATGGGGGCGGCGGCGGGCAGCTACATCCTGCTGGGCCTGCGGGCCGGAGCCCTGATGGGGCTGCTGGTGATGGCCACCGTGCCGTTGCTGGCCGTGGCGCCGCTGCTCGATTGGCGCCGGCAGCGCATGGCGCGGCAGTGGCACGCCGCCCGCCCGCGCCGCTTCGGGCTCTAATTCACCGGCTGTGGCTGGCGCAGGCGCTGCCGGTAGGTCAGCGCCTCGGCCATGTGCGGCCGGGCGATCCGCTCCGCCCCCGCGAGATCGGCGATGCTGCGCGCCACCCGCAGGCAGCGGGTGAAGCCGCGGTTGGATAGCCCCAGGCGCAGCGCCGCCTGCTCGGCCAGTGCCAGCGCCTCGGGCTCTGCCAGGGGGGTGAGCGCCTCGAGCGGTGCCTCGGCATTGCTGGGCGGCCCGCCGGCGCCGAAGCGCGCCACCTGCCGCCGCCGCGCTGCCGCCACCCGCGCGGCGATGGCGCGGCTGGTCTCCCCGGCCGGTGCCCGCGCCAGCTCGCCGGGCGGTATCGGCGCCATGCCGATGGTGAGGTCCATCCGGTCCAGCAGCGGGCCGGAGAGCTTGGCCTGGTACTGCTCGCCGCAGCGGGGCGCCTGGCCGCATTCCCGAGACGCCTCGCCCAGATGGCCGCAGCGGCAGGGGTTCATCGCCGCCACCAGTTGCAGCCGCGCCGGGTAGCGCACATGCGCCGCGGCGCGGCTGATGACGCATTCGCCCGTCTCCAGCGGCTGGCGCAGCGCCTCCAGGGCAGGGCGGGGAAATTCCGGCAGCTCGTCCAGGAACAGCACGCCGCGATGCGCCAGGCTGATCTCGCCCGGCCGTGCCCCCGGCCCGCCGCCGATCAGCGCCGCCTGGCTGGCGGAATGGTGCGGGTCCCGGAAGGGCGGGCGGGCGGAGATGCGGCCAGATTCGATCAGCCCGGCCACGCTGCGCACCAGGCTCACCTCCAGCGCCTCCGCCGGCGTCAGGTCGGGCAGCAGGCCGGGCAGGCGGGCGGCGAGCATCGACTTGCCCGCGCCGGGCGGCCCGACGAGAAGCAGATTGTGC
>NZ_JCACVY010000195.1:0-7910 GCF_058833935.1 Roseomonas sp. TS2
TCTTCCGGGGTGAGGGTTCGGCCACGGCGGGGCATTGCGGTCCTAGATGGGCGATCGAGGGAAAAGGGCCAGGGGATGCGGCCCCTGGAACCCCTGGCAGAAACCCGGCGGGGCGCCGGCGTTTCACCCGGCGCCCTCCATTAGTGAAGCCGGCCCTAGCCGTCCACCAGGATGACATGCAGGCGGCGGGGGCCATGCGCGCCCAGCTCCAGCGTCTGCTCGATGTCGGCGCTGCGCGAGGGGCCGGTCACCAGCATCACGTTGCGCGGCATCGGCCCTCCGGCGCGCAGCCGGTCCCACGCTTCCTCATAGGCGCCGACGATGTCGGCGCTGCGCAGCACCACGATGGCCGTCTCGGCCAGCAGGTTCAGCGTGGTGGGGCGCTCGGGCGCGGAGGGCAGCATCAGCGTGCCCGTCTCGGCGATGCCGGCGAAGCCGTGCTGCACCGCCACCAGGTCCGACGCCTCGGCGCGGCGCGCCTCCACCGAGAGCAGCGGCAGGGCTGCCCAGGGCAGGGCCAGCAGCGCCGGGTGCGGCGCCATGGCGAGGCGCGGCGGCAGGTTCTGGCCGGCGAGGTAGTCGGCCACCGCCTGCGGCACCTGCGCGGCCTCGGGCACCCACTCCACCGTGCCGAACTCGGCCTCCACCCGCGCGATGAACAGCGCCACCTGCTCCGGGTGCGGCAGGCGGGAACGGGCGGGGATGAGGTGGCGCGGGTGCTGGGCCATGCGGCCGCGCAACATCGCCTGCTGGTCCTCCGGCAGCGCGCCGCGCTTGAGGCCGCGGCGGATGGAACCGAGGATGGCTTCGCGGCTCACCGGCCGGCCCCCCGCTTCTGGCGGGCGTAGCGGTCCATGAAGGTGCCGCCCGGCTCGGGCGCCGGCAGGTCGCGCCCCTTCGTCCAGCCGCCGGCACCGGGCAGCCAAGTGAAGGCGCCCCGCCCGCGCGCCAGCAGCCCCAGCGCGCCGAGGCCGAGCCGCGCGGCCAGCCGGTAGGCGCCGGGCCGCCGGGCGAACCAGGCCCACAGCCCCAGCGCCCGGCGCTGCGTGGCGGGGGTCAGGTGGCGCTCGAACTCGCGCTCCCGCCAATGGCGCATCATCTTGGGCAGCGGGATCTTCACCGGGCAGACGCTCTCGCACCGGCCGCAGAAGGAGGAGGCGTTGGGCAGGTGCGCCGCCTTGTCCACGCCGACCAGCGAGGGGGTGAGCACGCTGCCCATCGGGCCGGGATAGACCCAGCCATAGGCATGCCCGCCGGTGGCGCCATAGACCGGGCAGTGGTTCATGCAGGCGGCGCAGCGGATGCAGCGCAGCATCTCCTGGAACTCGGTGCCGACCATGGCGGAGCGGCCATTGTCCACCAGCACCACATGGTATTCCTCCGGCCCGTCGAGGTCGGCCGGGCGGCGGGCGCCGGTGGAGAAGGTGGTGTAGACGGAGAACTCCTGCCCCGTGGCGGAGCGCGCCAGCAGCCGCAGCAGGCTCGTGCAGTCCTCCAGCGTCGGCACTACCTTCTCGATGCTGGCCAGCACCACATGCACGCGCGGCAGGGTCTGCGTCAGGTCGCCATTGCCCTCGTTCGTCACGATGACGGAGGAGCCGGTCTCGGCGATGAGGAAGTTGGCGCCGGTGATGCCGACATCGGCGGCGAGGAAGGCCTCGCGCAGCCGGGTGCGGGCCTCGGCCAGGATGTCCCGCCGCTCGAGGAAGACGCGGTCCGCCGGCAGGTCGGTGTGGCTGCGGCGGAAGCTCTCCTCCCAGTCCTCCCGGTTGAGGTGGAAGGCGGGGCCGATGATGTGGGAGGGCGGCTCCCGCCGCAGCTGCAGGATGTACTCGCCGAGGTCGGTCTCGACGGGGCGGATGCCATGCGCCTCCAGGTGGTCGTTGATCCCGAGTTCCTCGGAGATCATCGACTTGCCCTTGGTGACGGTGCGGGCGCCCGCCTTGCGGCAGATCTCCAGCACGGCGGCGCGCGCCTCGTCGGCGGTGGCGCACCAGTGCACATGGCCGCCCGCCGCCTCCACCTGCGCCGCATAGGCCTCCAGGTAGAAGTCGAGGTTGGCCAGGGTGTGGTTCTTGATGTCCCGCCCCGTGTCGCGCAGCCGCTCGAACTCGGGCAGGGCGGCCACGGCGCGCGCCCGCTTGGCGTGCGAGCCGGTGCGCGAGAGCGCCTTCTGCAGCCGCGCATCACCCAGGGCGCGGGCGGCATTCTCCTTGAAGGCCGGAGAGGTGATGTGCACGGATGTTTCTCCCAGGAAGATTCTTCTTTTTCTGAAGAAAAAGAAGCAAAAAGACTTTGTCAGTCTGGCGCCATGCCATCAGCCGGCGCGTCGCCAACCGACAAAAGTTTTTTGGTTCTTTTTTCCGAAAAAGAACTTCTTAATCCGCCCCCGCCTCGTCCCCCGGCCCGCCCAACGCGGCGAGCAGCGCCGCGCGCAGCGAGGCGAGCTTGCGCTCGTTCTCGATCTTCAGCCCGAACACGTCCTTCACGTAGAACACGTCCACCGCCCGCACGCCGTAGGTGGTGATGTGGGCGGAGGCGATCTGCAGCCCCTGCTCGGAGATGGCGGCGGTGACGTCGTGCAGCAGGCCGGGCCGGTCGCGCCCGTTCAGCTCGATGACGGTGTGGGTGTTGCTGGCGAAATTGTCGATCACCACGCGCCCGGGCACCTGCACGGCGCGCAGCCGCGCCGGCTCCCGCCGCACCTTCCGGATCTCCTGCACCAGGTTGAGCCGGCCGGAAAGCGCCTGCTCGATCAGCACCGAGAGGCGGGCCAGCTTGTGCGAGGCGTCGAAGGCGCCGCCCTGCGCGTCCTGCACCCAGAGCGTGTCCAGCGCCATGCCGTTGGTCATGGTGTGGATGCGGGCATCGACGATGGTGGCGCCGGCCACCGCCAGCGCGCCGGCGATGCGGCTGAACAGCCCGGGATGGTCGGAGCAGTAGACCGTGACCTCCGTCACCGCCCGCGCCTCCAGCACCCGGGTGCAGACGGAGAGCGGCGCGCCGGTGGCCTCCGCCTCGCGGATCATGCCGGCGTGGCGGGCATGGCTCTCCGGGTCGAAGGAGAGCCAGTAGCCGGGGTAGCCGAGGCCGAGGAAATGCTCCACCACCGCCTTCGGCTGGTCCTCCAGCATGGCGGCGGCGGCCTGCTTGGCGCGGGCCACGCGCACGTCCCGCTCCGGCACGGAGAGGCCGCCGGCCAGCACCTCCGCCACGCGCCAGTACAGCTCGCGCAGCAGCGTGGCCTTCCAGCCGTTCCACACCTTGGGGCCCACCGCGCGCATGTCGGCCACCGTCAGCACCAGCAGCAGCCGCAGCCGCTCGGGCGACTGCACCACCTCGGCGATGTCGAGGATGGTCTTGGGGTCGTCGATGTCGCGCTTGAAGGCGGTCTGGCTGACGAGGAGGTGGTTCAGCACCAGCCAGGAGACGGTCTCCGTCTCCTCCGGCGTCAGGCCGAGGCGGGGGCAGATCTCCAGCGCCAGCCCGGCGCCGATCTCGGAATGGTCGCCGCCGCGGCCCTTGGCGATGTCGTGCAGCAGCACCGCCACATAGAGGGCGCGGCGGGAATGCACCTGCCCCACCAGCTCGCTCGCCACCGGCGCGGCCTCGCCGAGCTCGCCCTGCTCCAGCTGGTTGAGCACGGCGATCGCCTCGATCGTGTGCTCCTCCACGGTGAACACATGGTAGGTGTCGAACTGCATCAGCCCGACGATGCGCGCCCAGTCGGGGATGAAGCGGGAGAGGAAGCCCACCTCGTTCAGCACCCGGATCCAGCGCGCCGAATCGCGGCCCGCCAGCAGGTCGAGGAACAGGGTGTTGGCCTCGGCGTCGCCGCGCAGCGCCTGGGCGCGGTGGGCGGCGCGGATCAGCGCCCGGTGCGCCAGCGGGTGCAGCTCCATCCCCCGGTCGCGCGCCGCGCGCACCAGCCGCAGCATGATGGCGGGCTCCTCCTCCACCACCCGGTCGGGGGCGAAGAGCAGCTTGCCGTCGGCCACCGCGACGCCCGCGGCGGTCAGCGCCGCGTCGGAGGGCTTGCTCACCGCCGGCAGGCCGAGCGAGGCGCGCTCGATCGCCGGCTCCAGCAGGCGGGAGAGGCGCACCACGTCGCGGGCGGTGAGGAAGAGGTGCTTCATGAAGCGCTCCACCCCGTCCTGCTTGCCGTGCCGCGTATAGCCCATGCGGGCGCCGACGACGGGCTGCAGGTCGAAGGTCAGGCGCTCCTCGGCGCGGCCGGTGACGTAGTGGAGGTGGAAGCGCACCGTCCAGAGGAAGTCCCAGGCGCGCTTGAAGGCGCGCGCCTCGCGCGCCGTCAGCAGGCCGCCGCCGGGGCTGTCGGCGCCCACCAGCTCCGGCATCCGCTTCACGCCGAAGGCGTAGCGGGCCAGCCAGTACATGGTCTGGATGTCGCGCAGGCCCCCGCGCCCTTCCTTCAGGTGCGGCTCCACCAGGTAGGGGCTGTCGCCATAGCGCTTGTGGCGGGCGGTGCGCTCGGCCCGCTTGGCGGCGAGGAACTGGCCGATGCCCCAATCCTGCCGGGCCTGGGCGAAAGCCTCCTCGAAGTGGGCGAACACCGCCGCGTCGCCGGCCAGGAAGCGGCCGTCGAGCAGGGCGGTCTGGATGGTGGCGTCGGCCCGCGCATCCTCCAGGCACTCATGGATGCTGCGGGTGGCGTGGCCCACCTTCAGCCCGAGGTCCCACAGCAGGTAGAGCATGAACTCCACCGCCCGCCGCCCGCGCGGCCCGAGCGGCCGGTCGGACAGGAACAGCAGGTCGATGTCGGAATACGGCCCCAGCACGCCGCGCCCGTAGCCGCCGGTGGCGGCCAGCACGAAGGGCGGCTCGGTGGTGGCGGCGAAGGGGTTGGCGCCGGGCTCCCCCTGCTCGGGCGCCACCTGGGCCAGGGTGTAGGCGTGGATGGCGTAGATCAGCCCGTCCGTCAGCTCGCCCAGCATCCGCGCGGCGGTGAGGCCGGAGAGGGCGTGCGCCTCGAACGCCTCCTGCACGCGCGACTGGATGCGCCCGAGCTGCCGCCGCAGCAGCAGCAGCGCCGCCTCCCGCGTCACCGGCTCGCCGGGGCGGGGGATCAGGTCGAGAACGATATCGGGCAACGGCCGCGGCTTTCCGGCGGAGGAGCCGGAGGGGGCGGCAAACGCGTCTGGCAGGGCGCCGAAGCTTCTCATTTGAAGCATGTTATCGCGCCCGGCGTTCCCGCAACAGCTTCGTGAGCGCGCAGGGTGGCGACTTTGCCGCTTCGCAGCAAATTTTCCCGCAATGTTGCCGCCTTGGATGCCGCCCTACCCTGGCAGGGCGGCAGCCATCTGCTTCAGCCGGTAGAGCGCTTCCAGCGCCGCGCGCGGAGTGAGGGCATCGGGGTCGATCTCCGCCAGCGCCGCGTGCAGCGGGCCCTCCGACACCCCGGCAGGGGAAGCGGGGGCGGGCGGGGCGGTATCGCGCTCCGCCACCTGGCCGAAGAGCGGCATCTCCTCGGCCAGCGGCTCCAGCCCGGCGGCCCGCGCCTCCAGCGCCGCCAGCACGGCGCCGGCGCGCGCCACCACGGCACGCGGCACCCCGGCCAGCCGCGCCACGTGCAGCCCCCAGGATTTCTCGGCGGCGCCGGGCCCAACGAGGTGCTGGAACACCACCTCGCCGCGGTGCTCGCGCACCTGCATGGTGGCGAGCTGCAACTCGGGCAGCTTCGGGGCGAGCGCCGTCAGTTCGTGGAAATGCGTGGCGAAGACGGCGCGGCAGCGGATGCGGTCGTGCAGCGCCTCCAGCACGCTCCAGGCGATGGCGAGCCCGTCCCAGGTGGCGGTGCCGCGCCCCACCTCGTCCAGCACCACGAGGGAGCGGGATGTCGCCTGGTTCAGGATGGCCGCCGTCTCGGTCATCTCCACCATGAAGGTGGAGCGGCCGCCGGCGATGTCGTCGGCGGCGCCGACGCGGGAGAACAGCCGGTCCACCAGCCCGAGGCGGGCGGATTCGGCCGGCACGAACAGCCCGGCCTGGGCCAGCACCACCATCAGCGCGTTCTGCCGCAGGAAGGTGGACTTGCCGGCCATGTTCGGCCCCGTCAGCAGGCAGAGGCGGCGGCCGGGGGAGAGGTCGGCATCGTTCGGCACGAAGGCGCTGCTCCCGCGCTGCCGGGCCAGCGCCGCCTCCACCACCGGGTGGCGGCCCTGGCGGATGCGGAATTCGGGCCGCTCCACCAGCTCGGGCCGGCACCAGGCGCCGCCCGCCGCCAGCTCGGCGGCGCCGGCATGGATGTCGATCTCGGCCAGGGCGGCGGCGGCGGCGTCGATCGGGCGGGCGGCCTCCAGGCAGAGGGCGCGCAGGTGCCGCACCACCGCCGCCTCGCGCCGCGCCGCCTGCTCGCCGGCGGCCGAGAGCTTCCGGTCCAGCTCGGCCAGCGCGGCGCAGGTGAAGCGGTGGGCATTGGCCATGGTCTGCCGGTGCATCGGCGCATAGGGGCCTTCGCGCAGCGCGGCGGGCGGGTCGCGCAGCAGCTTCTCGCCGGCGGCGGCGGGCATCTCGGCCAGGAAGCCGAATTGCTGGTGGTGGCGGATCTTCAGGCTGGCCACGCCCCAATCCTGCGCCAGCCGCATCTGCATGGCGGCGATGGCGCCGCGCGCGTCGTCGCGCAGCCGCTTCAGCGCGTCCAGCTCGCCATCATAGCCGGGGGCGACGATGTTGCCGTCCTCCAGCCGGGCGGGCAGCTCGGGGCAGAGGGCGCGGGCCAGCTCGGCGCGGGGCGAGCCCTCCGGGCGGAGCGCCGCGCGCGCCGCCGCCAGCAGCGCGGGGATGCCGGGCCGCTCCAGCGCGTCGGCCATGGCCTCGGCGCGGGCGAGGCCATCGCGCAGCGCGGCGAGGTCGCGCGGGGCGAAGCGGTCCAGCGCCAGCCGGGCCAGGGCGCGCGCCATGTCCGGCGCGCCGCGCAGGGCGCCGCGCAGCGTCGCGCGCAGCGGCGTGTCGGCCAGCAGGGCGGCCACGGCGTCGTGCCGCGCGCCGATGGCGGCGGCGTCGGTCAGCGGCGCGGCGAGGCGCGCGGCCAGCTCGCGGCAGCCGGGGGCGGTCAGGGTGCGGTCCACCGCCGCGGCCAGGCAGTTGCGCGTCTCGCCGCGCTCGCTCTTCAGGATCTCCAGGCTGCGGCGGGTGGCGGCGTCCATCCGCAGCACCTCGCGCCCGCCCTGCGGCTCCGGCGGGCGCAGGCGCGGCGCCGCCTCGCCCTGGGTGGCGCGGAGATAGTCCAGCACCAGCGCGCAGGCGGCCAGCTCGGCATGGCCGAAACTCCCGAAGCCCTCCAGCGCCGCCACGCCGTAGAACGCCGCCACCTGCCGCGCCGGGTCGCGCGCCGCCGGGCGGTGGCTGAGGCGTTCGGCCCAGGCGGCCAGGGCGGGCAGCGCGTCGAGATCCTCGGGCAGCACGATCTCGGCCGGGTCGAGCCGCGCCAGCAGGGCGGGGAGTTCCGCCACGGGCAGCGCCTCGCAGGCGAAGGCGCCGGTGGAGAGGTCGGCCCAGGCAGCGGCCAGCTCCCCCTCCTCGCGCGCCAGCGCCAGCAGCCAGGCGGCGCGGCCGCCCTCCAGCAGCGCCTCCTCGGTCAGCGTGCCGGGGGTGACGAGGCGGACCACCTCGCGCCTTATGGTCGGTGCCTTGCGGGCCTTGGCCTGCTCCGGCGTCTCCCGCTGCTCGCAGATGGCGACGCGGAAGCCATGCCGGATCAGCCGCGCCAGGTAGTTCTCCAGCGCGTGCACCGGCACCCCGGCCATCGGGATCGGCTGGCCGCGATGCTCGCCGCGGTGGGAGACGGCCAGGCCCAGCGCCTCCCCGGCGCGCTGCGCGTCGTCGAAGAACAGCTCGAAGAAGTCGCCCATGCGGAAGAACACCAGCGCCTCCGGGTGCGCCTGCTTGGC
>NZ_JCACVY010000196.1:0-7700 GCF_058833935.1 Roseomonas sp. TS2
TGGCGCGCGCTGGCCCTGGCGGCGGTGCTGCCGCTGGCCGCCCTCGCCACCGCGCCGGGCGCCCTGGCCCAGCGGGCCGGCGCGGCCCAGGGGGCTGCCCAAAGCGCTGCCCAGCCCGGCGCCACCCCGATGAACCGCATCGTCGCCGTGGTGAATGGCGACGTGGTGACGGCGAACGAGGTGGCCGCGCGCACCCGCCTCTTCGCGCTGAACGCCGGCATGGGGCCGAACCCCGAGGTGCTGACCCGGCTGCGCCCCCAGGTGACGCGGCTGCTGGTGGATGAGCGGCTGCGCATGCAGGAGGTGCAGCGCCGCGGCATCCCCGTGGCCGATGCCGATGTCGCCGCCGCCATCGAGGAGATCGAGCAGCGCAACGGCCTCCCCTCCGGCGGGTTGCTGGCCCAGCTGCGCGGCGCCGGCGTGCAGCCGCGCGCGCTCTTCGACCAGATCCGCAACCAGATCGGCTGGTCGCGGCTGGTGCGGCAGCAGCTCGGCAACCAGGCCCAGGTCTCGCCGCAGGAGATCGAGGAGTTCATGGCCGCCCACAAGGCGCGCACCGGCGAGCCGGAATTCCTGGTCTCCGAGATCTTCATCCCCGTCGACGACCCGGCCGCCGAGCCGGAG
Source organism: Roseomonas sp. TS2 (assembly GCF_058833935.1). Lineage (NCBI taxonomy): Bacteria > Pseudomonadati > Pseudomonadota > Alphaproteobacteria > Acetobacterales > Roseomonadaceae > Roseomonas > Roseomonas sp. TS2. Next base: position 625 of record NZ_JCACVY010000196.1, read on the forward strand.
GTGCGCCGCTTCGTGGACGATGTGGTGGGCCAGCTCCGCGCCGGCGTGCCCTTCGCCGCCGCCGCCACCCAGTTCAGCCAGAGCCAGACCGCGCTGCAGGGCGGCGACATGGGCTGGACCCGCCCCGACGAGTTCGACCCCGCCGTGGGCCGCATCGTGAGCCAGATGCCGCCCGGCGCCATCGCCAACCCGCAGCGCGTGCCGGGGGGCTTCCAGATCGTCACGCTGCGGCAGAAGCGCGAGACGGGGCGCGAGATCGCCACCCTCGTCACGCTGCGCCAGGCCTTCTTCGGCTTCACCAGCGCGCTCGACCCGCAGGCGCCGACGCAGCAGCAGATCCAGGCGCTGGAGCGCGCGCGCGCCCTGGAGGGCAAGGCCTGCCCCGCCCTGGAGGCCGCCGCCCGCGGCTCCGACCGCCCGGCCGACCCCGGCGGCCCGCTGCGGCAGGACACCCTGCAGCCCGCGCCGCTGCGCGGCATCGTCGCCAGCCTCGCCGTCAACCGCGCCAGCCAGCCGCTGGTGACGCCGGAGGGCGTTCTGGTGCTGGCCGTCTGCTCGCGCGAGACCCGCAACCTGGCCGAGCTGACGCCCGACCAGGCGCGTGCCCAGATCCTGCGCGACCGCATCGAGCTGACCTCGCGCCAGCTGCAGCGCGACCTGCGCCGCCGCGCGCAGATCGACATGCGGAGCTGATCCGGCCATTTCCGCCTCCCTTCCCTCGCTCGCCGAGACCATCGCGAAGCACGGGCTGGCGGCGCGCAAGGCGCTCGGCCAGCACTTCCTGCTCGATGCCACGCTCTGCGCCCGCATCGCCTCCATCGCCGCGCCTCTGGAGGGGCGGCACGTGCTGGAGGTCGGCCCCGGCCCCGGCGGCCTGACCCGCGCCCTGCTCGACACCGCCGCCGCCGAGGTGGTGGCGGTGGAGCTGGACCACCGCGCCATCGCCGCGCAGGAGGAGCTGGCCGCCGCCTATCCCGGCCGGCTGCGCGTCGTCGAGGGCGACGCGCTGAGGATCGACGCGGAGAGCCTGCTGCCGGCGCCGCGCCGCATCGTCGCCAACCTGCCCTACAATGTCGGCACGCCGCTGCTGATCGGCTGGCTGCGCCAGGCGCATCTGTTCGAGAGCATGACGCTGATGTTCCAGCAGGAGGTGGCCGAGCGCATCGTCGCCGCCCCCGACACGGAGCATTACGGCCGGCTCGCCGTGCTCTCGCAGTGGCGCTGCCAGGCGCGCATGACGCTGCGCCTGCCGCCCGGCGCCTTCTCGCCGCCGCCCAAGGTGTGGTCGGCCATTGTCCACCTCGTGCCGCATGCCGGGGCGCCGGACCCGGCGCTGATGGCGGCGCTGGAGAAGGTGACGGCGGCGGCCTTCGGGCAGCGGCGCAAGATGCTGCGCTCCAGCCTGAAGTCGCTGGGCGAGGCCGAGGCGCTGCTCGGCGGCGCCGGGCTGGACGGCACGCGCCGCGCCGAGACGCTCAGCGTGGCGGAATTCGACCGGCTGGCACGACTGCTGCTGGCGCGGGGATAGAGAGAAGCTTCTTCTTTTTCTGAAGAAAAAGAAGCAAAAAAACTTTTCGAGTCTGGCGCTAGATTATCCAGGGCAGGGCACCAACTCGAAAAAGTTTTTTGGTTCTTTTTTCCAAAAAAGAATGCTTCTCTTTACTTTCTCGTGTTCCTGCCCTGGAACTCCCGGCTGTTGAACATGATTCTCCGCAATCGGCGTACCGTGGTCTTGCCGACATACTGCTCGTAGATGTTTTCGCTTTCCGGCAGGCGGTCGAGCAGCAGGCGGTAGAGGTCGGCCACGTCCTCGCGCTCCAGCAGCCGGTCGGGGTCCCAGTGTCGGCCCGCGTAGCGCTCCAGGAAGCCTTCGAAGTCGCGCTGGCGGAAGGTGCGGAAATGCGCCTGCTGCTGCGCCAGGATGGCGGCGATGCTGTCGGCCGAGGCGGGGGCGATGGGCAGGTCGCCGCGCTCCACGGGCGTCATCCGGTCGTAGCCCATTTCGCGGAAGCGGCGCTCGTTGAAGGAAGCCCCCTTCTCGCCGATGTAGCGGCCGAAGCAGGTATCGGTCATCACCCGCGCCAAGCCGAGCTGCGCGCAGGCCAGCGCCTTCATCGCGTCCTGCGAGGATTTGTCGATCGCCATCTCCTGGCCTTCGAGCCAGCGGTAGACGGCCAGGTGGTTGCGGTTGGGGTAGTCGGTGCGGCGGATGATCTCGAGATAGGGCTTCAGCCAGGCGTTGATCCTGCGCCAGGCACCGCGCCGCAGGCCGAAGCCCCAGTGGTGATCGAGCGGCACCACGCGCACCCGCTCCGGGTCCGGCGTGGCACGATGGTCGCCATAGGCGGCGAAGTAGCCGACCTCCGGAAAGGGGGCGAGCGCTTGGCGCAGCCGCTCCATCATCAGCAGGTAGGCAGGGCCGAGCTCGAGATCGTCCTCGAAGAAATAGCCGGTCTCCGCCTTCAGCGTCTCGAAGGCCAGCTTCTCGCCGCGCTGGATGTTGAAGGCGATGCCGAGGTTGTCGGGGCTCTGCAGCACATGGCCTTCGGGGAAGACGCCGCGGAACGCCGCGACGCTGTCGGCGATCGCCTTGTCCTCCGCGTAGCGCACGCCGGAGGCGGCGGAGACGGCGCCGTCCTGCAGCAGGTAGATGCGGCTCTGGTCGAGCGTCACCCCCTCCTGCGCCTTCAGCGAGGCGCAGAAGCGCTCCAGGTAGGGCGCGCGGTCGAAGGCAAAGATGATGATCGGCGCGCTGATCCCGACCGCGGTTTCGACCATGCCCTCAAGGCTCCCATCGGCCTCGCGACCGACCCTGGTCGCGCTTCGGCACCGGCCTTCCTGCTAGAGCGCCGCGCCGGCGCGGGCAAGAGTCACCCCTCGTCACGCAGCGCCAGCGCCCGCGCATAGACCTGCTTGCGCGGCAGGCCGGTGGCCGCCGCCACCAGCGCGGCGGCGTCGCGCAGGCTCTCGCCGGCCGCCAGCGCGGCGCGCAGCCGCTCGTCCAGGCTGGCCTCCGCCTCGCCCGCCTCGGCTTCCGCCGCGGGCGGCCCCACCACCAGCACGATCTCGCCCCGCGCCGGGTGCTCGGCGTAGTGCGCCGCCAGCGCCTCCAGCGTGCCGCGCCGCACCTCCTCGAAGCGCTTGGTCAGCTCCCGCGCCACCGCCGCCGGGCGGGGGCCGAGCTGCTGCGCCATCGTCGCCAGCGTCTCGGCCAGGCGGTGCGGCGCCTCGTAGAAGATGAGGGTGGCGGAGAGGCCGGCGCGCTCGGCGGCGCGCAGCCGCCCCAGCTCCGCCGCCCGCGCCGCCTCCCGCGGCGGCAGGAAGCCGTGGAACAGGTAGGGGTGCGGCGGCAGGCCGGAGAGGGTCAGCGCCATCACCGCCGCATTCGCCCCCGGCACCGCCGAGACGGTGTGGCCGGCGGCGATGGCGGCGCGCACCAGCCGGTAGCCCGGGTCGCTCATCAGCGGCGTGCCGGCATCCGAAACCAGCGCCAGGTGTTCCCCTCCCGCCATCCGCGCCAGCAGGCGGGGCGTCGCGGCATCCTCGTTGTGCTCGTGCAGCGGGAGAAGGCTCACCGAAACGCCATGTCGCGCCAGCAGCGGAGCGGTTACCCTGGTGTCCTCGCACAGCACCGCGTCGGCCGCGCGCAGCACGGCCAGGGCGCGGGGGGCGAGGTCGCCGAGGTTGCCGATCGGCGTCGCCACCAGGGTCAGCCCGGGCCTTCCGCCCGGTCCCGGAGCGGGTCCACTTGCGGTTCCATTGGGGGAGGTTTCATTTGTCGTTTCCGCGCTCGTCGTCTCAGGCTCATCCGGCTGCACTGACTGGAACTCTCCCGAAAACCCGGCGATGGCTGGCCGGCGCTGCGCTGCTCACGGGCCTTGTGGCGCTCTCGGCCTGCGCGCCGCAAGCCTCCGGCCCTTCCTACGCCCCGGCGCCCACGGCCGGCCTGCCGACTCTGCCGCCGCCGCCCCCCCGCAGCAAGGTGGCGGTGCTGCTGCCGCTCACCGGGCAGAACGCGGCGCTCGGCCAGTCGCTGCTGAACGCGGCGCAGCTCGCGCTGTTCGAGCAGGGCGAGCCGGGCTTCGAGTTCCTGCCGCGCGACACGGGCGGCACGGCCGCCGGCGCGGCCGAGGCGGCGCGGGCGGCGATGGCCGAGGGCGCACGCGTCATCGTCGGGCCGCTGACGGCGCAGGAGACGGCGGCGGTGGCCAGCCCGGCGCGCGCCGCCGGCGTGCCGATGCTGCCCTTCACCAACGATGGCAGCCAGGCGGCGCAGCAGGTCTGGCCGCTCGGCATCACGCCGGCGCAGCAGGTGCGGCGCGTGGTGGCGGCCGCCAACGCCCAGGGCGTGCGCCGCTTCGCCCTGGCCGCGCCGAACGGCGCGCTGGGCCGGCAGATGGCCGAGGCGCTGCGCGGCGCCGCGAGCGATCTCGGCCTGCCCGCCCCCGTCATCGAGATGTACCCGGCCGCCGCCGCCCCTGGCGTGGTGGCGGTGGAGGTGGCGCGCCGGATCGGCGCCACGGACCCCGACGCCCCCGCCGAATCGCGCGCCGAGATGCTGCTGCTGGGCGAGAGCGGCGCGCGGGCGCGGGACTTCGCCGCCGGCCTCGCCTCGGCCGGCGCCGCCATGCCGCCGCTGCGCCTGGCCGGCCATGCGCTGTGGGGGCATGACGAGAGCATGGGGCAGCAGCCGGCCCTGGCCGGCGCCTGGTTCCCCGGCCCCGACCCGGCGGCGCGCGGCCATTTCGACAGCCGCTACGAGGCCGCCTTCGGCGAGCGCCCGGCGCGGGTGGTGGGCGTGGCCTACGACGCCGCGGCGCTGGCCGCCCGCGCGCTGCGCAACCAGCCGCCCGGGGCGGCGGCGCAGATGCCGCTGGGCGAGGTGGTGCTGGGGGCCGATGGCGCGCTGCGGCTGAACCCGGGCGGGCAGGTGCAGCGGGCGCTGGCGGTCTATGCCATCGCCCCCGGCGCGCCGCCCGGCGTGGCGGCTCCGGCCGAGCTGCCGGGCACCGCCGGCTTCTGAGCCGGTCCTTGAGGGGAGACGCGGCGGGGCCGGGCCCCGCCGCCGCGCGCACGCAGCCACCGGAGCTTGGCATGGATGAGGAAAGGCCGGCGCTGCACCGCTGGCTGGGTTCGGCGGCGCTGATCGGCGGCGTGCCGCTGGCGCTGCTGGCGCTGCTGGCCGTCACCGGCCGGGCCGAGGCGGGGCCGGCGCTGTTCGCCATGGCGGGCACCGCCCTGGCGGCGCTGCTGCTGGCGCGGCGCTGGCTCGGCAACCTGTCGCGGCTGGCCGCCGTGCTGCGCCGCGCCGATGCGGGCGAGGGCGCCTGGCCGGAACCGCCCTCCGCCCCGCCGCTGCTGCCGGCGCTGGCCGAGGTGTCGGAAGGCGTGGCGCGGCTGGCGCGCAGCCTGGCCGAGCGCGGCGAGCTGCTGGGGCGGATGCGGCGGGCGGATGCCGCCATTCTGGAGAGCCTGCCGGACCCGCTGCTGGTGCTGGGGGCGGACCGCGCGGCGCTGCGCGCCAACGCCGCCGCCCGCGCGCTGTTCGGCGCCCGCGCCGCCGAGGCCGGGCCGCTGGCCGGCGACGCCGCCGCGCTGATGCGCCACCCGGCCCTGGCCGGGGCGGTGGACCGGGCGCTGGCCGAGGGCACGCGGCAGGCGGCGGACATCGTGCTGCCCGTGCCGGTGCCGCGCGAGCTGGCGGCGCAGGTGATCCCGCTCGACCCGCCGCTGTTCGACGGCGGGCGGCTGGTGGTGCTGCTCGCCGACCGCACGCGGGAGCGCGCGGTGGAGCGGATGCGCGCCGATTTCGTGGCCAATGCCAGCCACGAGCTGCGCACGCCGCTGGCCAGCCTGATGGGCTTCATCGAGACGCTGCGTGGCCCGGCGAAGGACGACCCGGAGGCGCAGGCACGCTTCCTCGGCATCATGGCCGAGCAGTCCGAGCGGATGCGGCGGCTGATCGAGGACCTGCTCGGCCTCTCCCGCATCGAGCTGGCCGAGCACCAGGCGCCGACCGAGCGCGTGCCGCTCGCCGCCCTGGCCCGCGCCGAGGCGGAGGCCATGGCGCCGATCCTGGCCAGCCGCCATGTCGAGCTGTCGCTGGAGCTGGACGAGGCGGCCGTCGCCGCGCCCGCCGATGCCGAGCAGCTCGCCCAGGTGCTGCGCAACCTGCTGGAGAACGCGGTGCGGCACGGCCAGGAGGGCGGCGAGGTGAAGCTCTGCGTGGCGCGCACCGGCAGCCCCCGCCCCGGCGTGACGATGAGCGTGGCCGATGACGGCCCCGGCATCGCGCGGGAGCACATCCCGCGCCTGACGGAACGCTTCTACCGGGTGGACAAGGCGCGCTCGCGCAACGCGGGCGGCACCGGGCTGGGGCTGGCCATCGTCAAGCACATCGTCAACCGCCACCGTGGCCAGCTCCACATCGAGAGCCGCCCCGGCGAGGGCGCCACCTTCAAGGTGTGGCTGCCGGCGGAATGAGGCCGGAGGGGGGGTTCAGTCCCCCTCCGCCTTCTGGCGCCGGCGCGGCGCGCGGAATTCCTGCCCCAGCATGACGCGCACCCGCCCCTCGGCGCCCTGCATCAGTTCGGGGATGACCGCCGCCTCCGGCAGGTTCTTCCAGTATTTCTTCGGCATCTCGGCGCGCATGGCGTCCGGCTTCAGCCGGGCGGGGTTGAAGATGCTGGCGAAGTAGGTGCGCCACAGATCCTCCGCCGCGTCCTCGGCCGGGGCATCGGCGCGGCGGGCGCCGGGGGTGAAGGCCAGCGCCACGCCATCCCAGTGGGCGCAGCGGCGCGGCGTCAGGATCGACCAGCGCAGCATGGCGAAGCGCCGCACGAAGAAGCCCGCCTCCGCCTCGACGATGTGGTGCTCCGGCTCGAACCAGGCGACGGAGCGCGGCCCCTCGGGGGTCTCGATCTCCCGGAAGCGCAGGAAGGCGTGCATCTTGTGCGCGTCGCGCCGCACGGCGCGGGCCATGCCGGCCAGGCGGGCCATGCGCGGCTCGGTGGGGGTGCGCAGCAGGCCGGGGCGGGCCTGGGAGTCCCACAGCAGGGCATAGAGCAGGGCGAAGC
>NZ_JCACVY010000197.1:0-7632 GCF_058833935.1 Roseomonas sp. TS2
GGCGCTGGTGCGGGCGCGGGTGAAGCGCGCCCGCTCCTCCTTCGCGCGCGGCATGGCGGCCACGCACGGCCCGGCGCGGCGCGCGCTCTACGCCGTCTATGCCTTCTGCCGCGCGGTGGACGACATCGCCGACGGCACCATGCCCGAGGCCGACAAGCGCGCTGGCCTGGCCGAATGGCGCGGCAAGCTGGAGCGGCCGGACTGCCCGCTCTCGCGCGAGCTGGCCTGGGCGCGGGACGCCTTCGCCCTGCCGCTGGCCGAGTGCCACGCCATGATCGACGGCATGGAGGCCGATGCCGGCCCCAGCCGCCGCATCGCCGACCGCGCGGCGCTCGACCTCTACTGCCGGCAGGTGGCGGGCAGCGTCGGCGCGCTCGCGGTGCGGATCTTCGGCGCGCCGGAGGCCGAGGCCTACGGGCTGGCGCTGGGCCATGCCTTCCAGCTCGTCAACGTGCTGCGGGACATCGACGAGGACGCGCTGCGCGAGCGTGTCTACCTGCCGCTCTCCGACCTCGCCGCCGCCGGCATCCCGCCCGATGCCACCGCCGCCGCGCTGGTGGCCGATCCGCGCCTGCCGGGGGTGGCGGCGGCGCTGGCCGAGCGCGCCGAGGCCGCCTTCGCCGAAGCCGATGCGCGGATGCCCCCCGGCCGGGCACGCGAACTGAAGCCGGCGCGGCTGATGCTGCTGGGCTATCACGCGCTGCTGCGGCGGATGCGCGCCCAGGGCTTCGCCCCGCCGCGCCGCCGCCCGCGCCTGGGCCGGGCGGAGAAGCTGGCGGTGGCGCTGCAGGCGCTGCGGCCGTGAGCGGTGCCCCCGCCACCCATGTGGTGGGCGCGGGCGTGGCGGGGCTGGCTGCGGCCTGGGCGCTTTCAAGCCAGGGCCGCCGCGTGGTGCTGCACGAGGCCACGCCCGCCGCCGGCGGCCGCGCCCGCGCCCTGCCGGACGGCACCGACAACGGCACCCACGCACTGCTCGGCGCCAACCCGGCGGCGCTGCGCTTCCTGGCGGAGATCGGCGCCCGCACCGGCTGGGTGGAGCCGGAGCCGGACCGGCTGCCGGTGCTGGACCTGGAGAGCGGCGCCCTGTGGCGCGTCTCGCTCTCGCCGCTCGGCTGGTGGCGGAAGGCGGCCCGTCCGCCGGGGCTGGACGCCGCCGGGCTGCTGGCGCTGCTGGGGGCGGCCCGGCCGGGCCGCCGCGTCACGGTGTCGGAGGCCTTCGCCCGCCATCCGGTGCTGCTGCGCGGCTTCGTCGAGCCGCTGACCCTGGCGGTGCTGAACACCGTGCCGGCGGAGGCCGGGCTGCGCCGCCTTGGCGCCGTGCTGCGCCGCATGGGCCGCCCCGGCGCCTGCCGGCTCTATGTGGCGCGCGAGGGGCTGGGGCCCGACCTCGTGCAGCCCGCGCTGGCGGCGCTGGCGGCGCGCGGCGTCGAGATCCGCCCGGGCGACCGCCTGCGGGCACTGGCGGTGGAGGGCGGCCGTGCCACGGCCCTGCACTTCGCCAGCGGCACGCGGCCGGTGGAGGCGGGGGTGGTGCTGGCCACGCCGCCCTGGGAGAGCGCGCGGCTGCTGCCCGGGCTGCGCGTGCCGGATCGCCATGCGCCGATCCTGAACCTGCACTACGCCCATGCCAGCGGGGCGGGGCCGCGCTTCCTCGGCCTGCTGGGCGGCGTCGGCCAATGGGTGCTGGTGCGCCCCGGCGCCGTGGCGGTGACGGTGAGCGCCGCCGCCGCCGTGCTGGAGACGCCGCTTGAGGTGCTGGCGGAGCGCGTCTGGCGGGAGGTGCGCCGCGCCGCCCTGGCCGCCCGTTTGCCCGGCGACTGGCCCGAGGCGCTCCCATCCTGGCGCGCGGTGAAGGAGCAGCGCGCGACGCCCCTGCACACGCCGGACCAGCCCGCCCCGCCGCCCCTGCTGCCCCTGCCCAACCTGGCCCTGGCCGGCGACTGGATGGAGCCGCTCCTGCCCGCCACCATCGAGGCCGCCACCCGCTCCGGCCTGCGCGCCGCGGCCGCCCTGGCGCGCGCCCTCCCGAAAGCCGCCGCCCGATGACCGACACACCCGCCGCGGCCCTGGCCGCCCTGCGCGCCGAGACGCAGCGCCCCACCCTTCGCGAGCGCCGCGCCCTGCTGGCCGCGCTGGCGCGGGAGGTGCTGCGCCGCGCCGAGGATTTCGCCGCCGCCGCCGATGCCGATTATGGCGGCCGCTCCACGGTGGAGACGCTGGTGGCCGATGTGCTGCTGGTGGCGCAGGCGGCGCGGCGGGCGCGGCGCTGGCTGTGGTGGTGGGCGATGCCGCGCCCGGTGCTGGCGCCCTTCCCGTTCCAGCCGGCGCTGGCCTGGGTGGAGCCGGTGCCGAAGGGGGTGGTGGGGGTGATGGCGCCCTGGAACTACCCCATCCAGCTCGGGCTGTGGCCGCTGGCCGAGGCCATCGCCGCCGGCAACCGCGTGGTGCTGAAGCCGAGCGAGCACACCCCCCGCACCGCCGCACTGCTGGCCGAGGTGGTGGCGGCAGCCCTCGGCCCGCGCATGGCGCGCGTGGTGCAGGGCGATGCCGCGGTGGCCGCCGACTTCGCCGCGCTGCCCTGGGACCACCTGGTGTTCACCGGTGGCACCGGCATCGGCCGCGCGGTGATGCGCGCCGCCGCCGAGAACCTGACGCCGCTGACGCTGGAACTCGGCGGCAAGTGCCCCGTGCTGGTGCTGCCGGGCGCCGACCTGCCCCGCGCTGCCCGCGCTATCCTGGCCGGCAAGGCGGTGAATGCCGGGCAGACCTGCGTGGCGCCCGACACGGTGCTGCTGGTCGGCCACACGGCCGAGGCTTTCGCCGCCGCCTGCCGCGCCGCCGCCGTGCCGGTGGAGACCGCCGTGGCCCCCGCGCAGCGCGCCCGGCAGGCGGCGCTGGCCAAGGAGGGCGAGGCATTGCCCGGCGGAATCGTGCTGGTGGCCGATGACAGCGCCGAGGAGCTGTTCGGCCCGGCGCTGGCGCTGCGCGCGGTGCCGGATCTCGCGGCGGCGATTGGCTGGGTGCGGGCGCGGCCGGCGCCGCTGGCGCTCTACCTGTTCGGCGCCAGCCGGGCGGAGGCCGCCGCCGTGGCCGCCGGCACCCGCGCCGGCGCGCTGGTGGAGGAGCGCTGCGTGGAGCACGCCGCCTTCACCGCCCTGCCCTTCGGCGGCGTCGGCGCCTCGGGCTTCGGGCGCTACCATGGCCGGGCGGGGTTCGAGAGCTTCAGCGACCTGCGCGGGCGGGTGCGGCACGGCCCCTTCGCGCTCGCACGGATGTTCGACCCGCCGCGCAGCGCGCGGGTGCGGAAGCTGGCGCGGCAGTTGCTCCGCTGAGGCGGCGGGGCGCTCCAGCCCGCCGCCCTCTTCCCTGCTTCCGCGCGGCCCGGTGCAAGGCAAGAGCCCCGCGTGTCTCACATGACAGAAAAGCCATGCATGGCCCGATGCTGCACCCGCGAAATACGCAGTGCTGAAGCCTGGGGGGTGTCCCTATATTCCTTTTCGCAGCCGCAGCATCGCGGCCGTTTCAAAGGAACAGGGGTCTACCCATGTCCGAATTCCTCTTTGTCACTGTCGTTGCCGCCCTGGTCGGGGGTGGACTGTATGCCCGGTCCCTGATGGACCTGAACTGGCCCGCGGGCCTGCCGCGCATCAGCTCGGCGGAGTAACCGGCCGACACACGCGGCGCCTGCCTTCTGCGGCGGGCGCTGGTCCGGACGGCGCGGCGACGAGCCGCGCCTCCCGCACTTTCCAGGGATCGCGGCCCGGAGATCGTGCCGAGATCGCGCCGCCCAGGCTGCGGAAGAGGCGGATGCGGGCGACGGGACTCGAACCCGTACATCCCTGAGGACGGGGGCTTTTAAGGCCCATGCGTCTACCATTCCGCCACGCCCGCACCGCCGGGGCTTCCTGCCACAGCGGCGCAGGCGGCGAAAGACCTCCCCCCTCAGCCCGCCGCGATGCGGCGGCAGTGGTTCAGCGAGGCCTCGATGAGGTTGTCGCTCGCTTCCGGCGTGCGGAAGGCCGAGTGGGCGGAAAGCGTCACGTTCGGCAGCGTCGTCAGCGGGTGGCCCGCCGGCAGCGGCTCGATGTTGAACACGTCCAGCGCCGCATGCGCCAGCCGCCCCTCGCGCAGCGCCGCGATCATGGCGTCCTCATCCACCACCGCGCCGCGCGCCGTGTTCACCAGCATGGCGGTGGGCTTCAGCTGCGCCAGCTTCTCGGCGGAGAGGAAGCCGCGCGTCTCGTCGTTCAGCAGCAGGTGCACCGAGAGCACGTCGCTCTCCGCCAGCAGCCGGTCCAGGCTGACGAATTCGATGCCCTCGGCGGCCTTCGGGCTGCGGTTCCAGGCCAGCACCTTCATGCCGGCGCCGCGGCAGAGCCGCGCCATCTCGGCGGCGATGCCGCCATAGCCCAGCAGCCCCACCGTCTTGCCGGTCAGCTCCACGCCATCGGTGCGCACCCAGTTGCCGGCGCGCATCTCGCGGTCCATGCGGGCGATGCCCTTGGCGGCGATCCACATCAGGGTGAAGGCCATCTCGGCCACCGCCGTGTCGCCATAGCCCTTGATGATGTGGACCTCGATGCCGCACTCGGCCTGGAGCTCCTCCGGGTTCATGTAGCTGCGCGCGCCGGTGCCGAGGAACACCACATGCTTCAGCGAGGGGATCTGCTTGGCGATCGCCGTCGGCAGGGCGGTGTGGTCGATGATGACGATGTCATGCCCGGCCACCAGGGCGGGCAGCTCCTCCGGCGTCACGTCGGGCTGGACGTTGACCGTCACCGGCATGTCGCTGTCGCGGCGCAGACGCCGCATCACCTGGCCCAGAGCCTCGCCGGCATCCACGAAAATGGCGCGCACAGACACTCTCCTTTGATTCCGCGCGCATGGTAGCGGCCTCCGGCAGCGCGTCCAGGGTGGCGGGCGGGCAGGGCTCCATGCCCTTCCAGGCGGCGTGCCGTATTCCGCCGGCCGGCCCGGGCCGCTATGCCGGTGCGGCAAGGCCCGGAACCCAGGGCCTGCCATCCGCGAGGAATTCCACCGCCGTGCCGAGCCCTGCCGCCCCCGCCACCCGCGCCGAAGCCCTGGCCGAGACGCTGGCGGAGCGGATCGTCTCCGGTGCGCTGAAGCCGGGCCAGCGGCTGGACGAGCAGGCCCTGGCCGCCGAGGCCGGCATGTCCCGCACCCCGGTGCGGGAGGCCCTGCGGCGCCTGACGGCCACGGGGCTGGTGGAGTTGCGGCCGCACCGGGGCGCCGTAGTCGCCTCTCCGGCACCGGACGGGTTGCGCGCCGCCTTCGAGCTGCTGGCCGAGATGGAGGCGCTCTGCGCCCGCTGGTCGGCGCTGCGCATGGCGCCGCAGGAGCGCGCGGCGCTGGAGGAGCTGCACCACGCCATGGCCGCCCTGGTCCGTGCCGGCGACCGCACGGGCTACCGCGCGGCCAACCGCCGGCTGCACGGGCTGATCTATGCCGGGGCGCACAACCCGCCCTTGGCCGAGGTGGCGCAATCCACCCATCAGCGCCTGGCGCCGTTCCGCGGCGCCCAGTTTGAGGCGCCGGAGCGGCTGGCACGCTCCCACGCCGAGCATGGCCAAGTGGTGGCCTGCCTGATGCGCGCGGACGCCGAAGGCGCGGCCGAAGCCATGCGGCGGCATATCTTCTCCAGCGGCGCCTCCTGGGAGAGCATTTCCGGACGGACGGAGCACAGTGAGCGCCGCATTTGATCAATAAAAAGGCTCCCAAGCCGGCATTGCATACAATTTCTGCGGCAAGAGGAATCTGGTCGGCCTTTTCCTCCGGCCGTCTCCTTCCGGCGGCGCGATCATGTCCGGGCCAGCCCGGCGCCTTCCGCCAATCCGTTGCGCCCGCGCAGAACTGGCACGCCGTTTGCTGATCCTTCCTCGGTGAACCCGCCCGCCACTTCCGGCGCGGCGGGGCCGAGCAGGGCAGGCGCATGGACCTCACCCTTTCCGCCGGCATGGCGGACATCGACGGCTTCCGCCGCCGCTATGCCGCGGGCGAAAGCCCGGCCGATCTTCTGCCCGCCCTGCGCGGCCGCATCGCCGCCTGCGACGACCCCGGCATCTTCCTCCATCTCGCCAGTGCCGGGGCCATCGAGGCCGCCGCCGCCGCGCTGGACCCGGCCGACCGGGAGCGCCTGCCGCTCTGGGGCATCCCCTTCGCGGTGAAGGACAATATCGACGTGGCGGGCATGCCCACCACCGCCGCCTGCCCGGCCTTCGCCTACACCCCCGCGCGCCATGCGGGCGTGGTGGAACGGCTGGTGGCGGCGGGCGCCATCCCCATCGGCAAGACCAATCTGGACCAGTTCGCCACCGGCCTCGTGGGCGTGCGGACGCCGCACCCGGTGCCGCGCAACCCGCGCGCGCCGGGGCGGGTGCCGGGCGGCTCCTCCTCCGGCTCGGCCGTCGCCGTGGCGCGCGGGCTGGTGCCCTTCGCGCTGGGGACGGACACGGCGGGCTCGGGGCGCATCCCCGCCGGGCTGTGCGGGCTGGTGGGGCTGAAGCCCACCCCCGGCGCCGCCTCCACGCGCGGCGTGGTGCCGGCCTGCCGCTCGCTCGACTGCGTTTCCATCTTTGCCCACAGCGTGGCGGAGGCCTGGACGGCCTATGCGGCGATGGCCGGCGCGGATGCGGAGGACCCCTTCTCGCGCGACATCCCGGCCGGCGACCCCGCCGCCACCCCGCCGGTGCGGGTGCTCGGCATCCCCGCCGAGGCAGACCGGCCGCGCTTCGAGCCGGAGGCCGAGGCCGCCTGGGACGCCGCGCTGGAGCGCCTGCGCGCCCTCGGCCTGGAGCTTCGCCCGGTGCCGATGGCTACCTTCCGCGAGACCGCCGCGCTGCTCTACGAGGGCGCCTGGGTGGCCGAGCGGCTGGCCTCGCTGGAAAGCTTCTTCCACGCCGCCCCGCCCGGTGCGGTGCTGCCGGTGACACGCGGCATCATCGAGGCGAATGGCCGCCGCCACAGCGCGGCGGACGCCTTCCGCGCCTTCCACCGGCTGGCCGAGCTGCGCCACGCCACCGCCCCGCTTTGGGGCGAGATCGACGCGCTGGCCGTGCCGACCGCGCCCCTCTTCCCCCGGCTTGAGGATCTGGCCGCCGACCCGGTCGGGCCGAATGCCCGCCTCGGCACCTTCACCAACTTCGTCAACCTGCTGGGCCTCGCGGCGCTGGCCGTGCCGGGGCCGGACCGGCCGGACGGGCTGCCGGCGGGCGCCACCTTCATCGGGCCGGGCGGCAGCGATGCCCGCCTCGCGGCGCTCGGCCTGCGCTTCGAGGCCGCGGCATGAGCGAGATGGAGATTGGCGTCGTCGGCGCGCACATGTCCGGCCTGCCGCTGAATGGCGAGCTGCTGGCGCTGGAGGGCCGCCTGCTGCGCGCCACCCGCACCCGGCCCTGCTACCGGCTGTTCCGCCTGCCCGGCGGCCCGCCCTTCCGCCCCGGCCTGCTGCGCGTGGCGGAAGGCGAGGGCCATGCCATCGCGCTGGAGGTGTGGGCGCTGCCGCGCGCGAGCATCGGCGCGCTGCTGGCGGCGATCCCGGCGCCGCTCGGCCTCGGCACGCTGCTGCTGGCGGATGGCACCGCGCCCAAGGGCTTCCTGGTGGAGGCCGAAGGC
>NZ_JCACVY010000198.1:0-7615 GCF_058833935.1 Roseomonas sp. TS2
CGAGGTCGGCGATGCCGCGCTCGATGGCGCCGCGCAGCACCGCCGGGTCGTCCGATTCCTCCAGCAGCGCCTCCTCCAGCCCGTTGCGGGCACGGGCGATGGGCGTGCGCAGATCGTGCGCGATGGCGTCCGAGACGCCGCGCACCCCGTCCATCAGGTGGGCGATGCGGTCGAGCATGGCGTTCATGCTGGCGCCCAGCCGGTCGAACTCGTCGTCATGCAGCGAGATCGGCACGCGCTGCGAGAGGTCGCCGCCGGCGATCAGCGCGGCGGTGGTGGTGGCCGGCGTCAGCCGCCGCTCCAGCGCCCGCCGCATCAGCAGCGCGCCGAGCAGGGCGAAGAACAGCGCCGCCCCCGCCGCCCAGGCCAGCCCCTCGGTCAGCAGGTCGCGCAGGCGCTGCTTCTCGCTCACCTCGCGGCCCACCGCCAGCTTGCTGCCATCGGGCAGGTCCAGCACCAGCAGCCGCGCCTCGCCGGGGCCGGAATCGTCGTGGTCGACGCTGAGGCGGTACCAGGAGCTCTCGCCCGGGCGCGGCGGCGGCAGCGCGGCGAGGTTGCCCGCCAGGCGCCGCCCGGCAGGGTCGAGCAGCAGGTAGATCGAGAGGCCCTCGGCATCGAGCGCCAGCCGCTCCTCCACCGCCTCGGCCAGCACGGCCAGGCCGGAGTCGCGGCCGCGCTCGGCCAGCGCCATGGCGTCGGCGCGGATGGCGGAATCGGTCTGCCGCTCCAGCGTGCCGGCGGTGCCCCACCAGAGCACGCCGGCGAAGGCCAGCCCCGCCGCCAGGAACACCACCGCGAACAGCAGCGCGAAGCGGAAGCCGGCCGAGGAGAGCAGCCGCCAGAGCGGCCCCGGATGCTGCTGCCGGCGGCGGGTGTGGGGCATCAGGCGCCCGTCATGGCCGGGCGCGGTCACGGCACGGCGTGGCGCTCACGGCTCGGCGCGGATCATGTAGCCGGCGTTGCGCACCGTGTGGATCAGCGGCCTGTCCTGCCCCTTGTCCAGCTTCTGCCGCAGGCGGGAGACATGCACGTCGATCACGTTGGTCTGCGGGTCGAAATGGTAGTCCCACACCTTCTCCAGCAGCATGGTGCGGGTCACCACCTGCCCGGCATGGCGCATCAGGTGCTCCAGCAGGCGGAACTCGCGCGGCTGGATGTCGATCTTCTTGCCCGCCCGCGTCACGGTACGGGAGAGCAGGTCGAGCTCCAGGTCGGCCACCTTCAGCCGCGTGGCCGGCGCGTCGACCGCCGGGCGGCGGCCCAGCGCCTCGACGCGGGCCAGCAGCTCGGCGAAGGCGAAGGGCTTCACCAGGTAGTCGTCGCCGCCCGCCTTCAGCCCCTTCACCCGCTCATCCACCCCGGACATGGCCGAGAGGAACAGAACGGGCGTGTGGTTGCCCTGGCCGCGCAGCGTCTCCACCAGGCGCACGCCATCGACGCCGCCCGGCAGCATCCGGTCCAGCACCAGCAGGTCGAAGCTCTCGCCCGCCGCCATGAACAGGCCGTCCCGCCCGTTGGTGGTGTGCTCGACCGTGTGCCCGGCCTCCTGCAACCCCTTCCTCACGAAGCGGCCCACCTCGGCATCATCTTCCACCAGCAGAATTCGCATGGTGCTGCGCTCCTTGTCGCGGCGCGCCGGCCCCGCGGAAGCGGGGGGCCCCATCATGGCGCGCCGGGCCGGCCAACATGCCCCGGCCCGCGCCGCCACGCCAGAGCAGGCGCGGCAGGGCAGCCGCGATCTCCGTGCCTGCGCAACCCCTCCCTGGGCCATCGCCATCCGTGCCCCGCGCCATCGGTGCTTGCATCCAGCCCCCGCGCTCTGGCAGGTGCAGGGCTCCACCCTGCGGAAAGGACGCCAGGAAGCGATGGACGTGGCAAGTTGGGCGATGCTGGGAGCGATTCTGGCATTGCTGGTTCTCTCGGCCCTGTTCTCGGGGAGCGAGACCGCCATCACCGCCGCGAGCCGGGCCTTCATCACCCGCCGCGTGAAGGAAGGCGACCGCCGCGCCACCACCCTGGCCCGGCTGCAGGAGCGCAAGGACCGCTTCCTGGCCGCGCTGCTGGTGGGCAACAATTTCGTCAACACCACCGCCACCGCCCTGGCCTCCAGCCTGCTGATCGCCTGGTTCGGCGAGGAGGGGGTGGTCTATGCCTCGCTGGCGATGACGGTGGTGCTGGTCATCTTCGCCGAGGTGCTGCCCAAGACCTATGCGCTGCAGCGGCCGGACGCCACGGCGCTGGCGGCGGCGCCGCTGCTGGGCGGCGTGATGCGCCTGCTGGGGCCGCTCGGCGGCGCGGTGAACTGGCTGCTCAGCCACGTGTTCCGCCTGTTCGGCATCTCGCAGGTGCAGGCGCGGCGCGGCGAGGAGGAGCTGCTCGGCGCCATCGAGCTGCACGGCACCGATGAGCGCGGCGACGCGGAGGCGGCGGCGCAGGAGGAGCGGCGCATGCTGCGCGGCGTGCTGGCGCTGGACGACCTGACGGTGGGCGACGTGATGACCCACCGCGCCCGCATCCAGGCGCTCGACGCCGACGCGCCGCCCGAAGCGGTGCTGGAGCGGCTGCTGGCCGCGCCGCACAGCCGCATGCCGCTCTGGCGCCGGCGCGGCGAGGAGGTGCTGGGCATCGTCGACGCCCGCGCCGCGCTGCACGCGCTGGCCGCCGCCCGCAAGGAGGGCGGCGCGCCGGAGCTGAAGCGCTTCGCCGCCCCCGCCAGCTTCGTGCCGGAGATGCGCCCGCTGCGCGAGCAGCTGCACGCCTTCCGCGCCATGACGCCGAAGATGGCGCTGGTGGTGGACGAGTACGGCACCATCCGCGGTCTGGTGACGCTGGAGGACATCGTCGAGGTGGTGGTCGGGCAGATCGCCCAGCGCGGCGAGGCGATCATCGCCGACAACGACGCGGACGGCATTGTCGAGGTGCGCGGCGACGCCCGCCTGCGCGAGATCAACCACGCGCTGGACTGGGACCTGCCGGAGGACGAGGCCAGCACCGCCGGCGGCCTCGCCATCGCCCGCGCGCGGGGGATCCCGTCGGTGGGCACCGAGATCACGCTGGGCCGCTACACGCTGCGCGTGCTGGAACGCCGCGGCTGGCGCATCGACCGCCTCAGCATCGGCCGCAGCGAGGAATAGGGGCGGCAGCGGCCCGCCCTCCGCCGGCAGGGCTCAGAGCGGCGCGTCGGCCAGCACCTGGAGGTGGCCGTGCGAGCAGCGCTCCACCCGGGCGGAGACGCCATAGACCTCGGCCAGCATTGCCGGCGTCAGGGTCTCCTCCGGCGTGCCCTGGGCGCGCACGCGGCCCTCGCCGATCATCACCACCCGGTCGGCGAAGCGGGCGGCCAGCGCCAGGTCGTGCACCACCAGCACCGTCACCAGCCCGTGCTGCAGCGTCAACTCCCGCACCAGCCGCATCACGCCGAGCTGGTGGCGCAGGTCGAGCGCGCTGGTCGGCTCGTCCAGCAGCAGCACGCGCGGGCGGCGCACCAGCGCCTGGGCCAGGCCGGCGAGCTGCCGCTGCCCGCCCGAGAGCCGGTCCAGCCCCACCAGCGCCAGCTCGGCGATGCCGAGCCGCTCCAGCAGCGCCAGGGCGCGCTCGGCGGCGGCGCGGGCGGAGGGCATGCCCTCGGCGGTGGGGCTGGCCTTCAGCGCCCCCACCAGCGCCTCCATCACCGTCAGCGCCACGCCCTGCGGCAGGCTCTGCGGCATGTAGGCGATGGACCGCGCCCGCCGCTCCAGCGACTGGCCGGCCATCTCCTCCCCATCGAGCCGCACCGAGCCGCGCGCCGGCAGCAGCCCGGCCAGGCCCCGCAGCAGGGTGGACTTGCCGGCGCCGTTCGGCCCGATCAGCGCGGTGATGGCGCCGCCCGGCAGCGGCTCCAGGCTCGCCTCCGCCAGGATGGTGCGGCGGCCATAGCCGAGGGTGAGCCGCTCGACCTCCAGCCTCACGACCGCCGCCCCCGGGTGAAGACCAGCGCGACGAACACCGGCACGCCGACCAGCGCGGTGACGATGCCCACCGGCACCATCAGCCCCGGCACCAGCATCTTGCTGGCCACCGAGGAGAGCGAGAGCAGCAGCGCGCCGCACAGCGCCGCGGCGGGCAGGAAGAAGCGGTGGTCCTCCCCCACCATCAGCCGCGCCGCGTGCGGCCCGACCAGCCCGATGAAGCCGATGGTGCCGACGAAGGCGACCGAGACCGCCGAGAGCAGGCTGACGCGCAGCAGCGCGCCATCCCGCAGCCGGTTGGCGTCGATGCCGAAGGAGAGCGCCCGCTCCTCGCCCAGCCGCAGCGCGGTGAGCTTCCAGGTGGCGCGGGCGGTGAAGGGGATGGCGACGGCCAGCGCCAGCGCCAGGATGCCGATCTTGGGCCAGGTGGCGCGCGCCAGGCTGCCCATCGACCAGAACACCAGCTGCTGCAGCGCCTGCTCGGTGGCGACGAACTGCAGCAGCGCCACCGCCGCGTTGAAGGCGAAGACCAGCGCGATGCCGAACAGCACCAGCGCCTCCACCCCCGCCCCGCGCAGGCGGGAGAGGCTGCGCAGCAGCAGCACGGAGAGGAAGGCGAAGAGGAAGGCATTGCCCGAGAGCAGCCATTCCTGCGGCACCCAGGGCAGGCCGACGCCGAGCACGATGGCCAGCGCCGCGCCGAGCGAGGCGGCGGAGGAGACGCCCAGCGTGAAGGGGCTGGCCAGCGGGTTGTTCAGCACCGTCTGCATCTCCGCCCCCGCCAGGGCGAGCGCGGCGCCGACCAGCACGGCCATCACCGCGTAGGGCAGCCGCACATCCCAGACGATGACCGAGACGGGGCCGCTGGCGGCCGCCGGGTTCAGCAGCACCCGCGCCACATCGGCCAGGCCGAGGCGGGAGGGGCCGGTGGCGACGTCGAGCAGCAGCGAGGCGATCAGCAACACCGTCAGCAGCGCCAGCAGCGCCACGCGGCGCAGCACCAGGGCGCGGTAGCCGGCGGCGGCCCCCGCCACGGCCAGGGTGGCGCCGCTCACCGGCCGCGGCCGGGGATGGGCTCGGCACGGGCAGCGGCGCTGCCCGGCAGCGCCGGGGCGCGGAACTGGCGGAGAAACGTCAACAGGAGGCCCTTCCAGCGGGAGCGGATGATCAGTTATCCATAATCATTCGCAACTCGCAGACCAAGCCCTTCTCGCACGGCCAGGGACGGGCCAGCCATGCGCGGCACGCCCCGGCCCCTTGGGCCGGCACCCTTCCCCTGGCCCCTTGGGCCGGCACCCTTCCCCTGGCCTCTCAGGCCGGCAGCCCACCCGGTCCCACGGCGGCACGCTGCCGCAGCAGGCCGCGTATCAGGCGGCGGCCCGGCAGCTCCACCAGGCGGTGCGCCAGCCAGGCCGTGCCCAGCAGCAGCCCAAAGATCACGGCCGCCGCCAGCACCGGCCCGAGCCCCGCCGGCAGCCGCGCCCCCAGCGCCTGCTCCAGCCAGTGCAGCGCGCCGGCGAACTGGTAGTGCAGCAGGTAGATGGCGTAGGAGAGAACGCCCAGCCGGTGCAGCGGCGCCCAGGAGAACAGCGCCGCCGCATGGCCGCGGTTGAGCGCCAGGCACAGCACCACGGCGGGCAGCAGCGGATAGATCAGCGCGTCCGACGGGCCGAACAGCCACAGCACGGCCAGCAGCCCGCCCAGCAGCAGGGCGGCGCCATCGCTCCCCAGCCAGGCGATGCCCGGATGGCCCGCCAGCCGGAAGCCCAGCATCCCGAGCATGAAGCCCGCCAGGCAGCGCAGCAGCGGCCCCGGCACCTCGCCCGAGGAGGCATCGAGCGGGCCGCCATGCTGCAGCCCGTCATGCGCGGTGATCCAGATGGCGGCGGCCAGCATCGCCACCGCCAGCGCGAGGCCCAGCAGCGCCATCCTCCAGCCCGGCCGCAGCAGCAGCCGCACCAGCAGCGGGAACAGCAGATAGGCCGCCCATTCCGTGCTGATCGACCAGGCCGGCACCAGCGCGCTGTGGGTCAGCGACCAGGACTGCACCAGCAGCAGGTTCAGCAGGATGTCCGGCAGCGGGTCCGGCACGTTGACGGTGAAGCCGCCGCGCGGCGGGCTGAGCTGGCCATAGGCGGCCCAGGCCACCAGCAGGCTGCCCGCCAGCACCGCCCAGTAGAGCGGCAGGATGCGGGCGGCGCGGCGCAGCATGAAGTCCTTCCAGCCGGCGAGGCCGGGCGCCGCCAGGAAGCCTTGCGCATAGGTCATGGCCATCACCAGGCCGCTGAGCACGAAGAACAGGTCGACCATCAGGTAGCCCCGCCGCACCGCCATGTGCAGCGGGTCGGTCAGGCCGGGGTCGAGGGTGGCATAGAAATGGTAGGCGGTGACCGCCAGGGCGGCCACGCCGCGCAATCCGGTCAGGGCGGTGATCTCCCCCTGCGGCGGCGGAGGAAGCGCGGGCGAAGAATCTGGCAAGGGCATCAGGGCTGCCTCCGCGGCCTATATGTTCCGACTTCGGAACTATAGCGCGGCGGTAAGCCCTTCCCGCATGTCATCCCGGCAAGCTTCGGCCGCCGGGAATCACCTCCGTTTGAGCAGCGGCGCCCCCCTGCCCTCAGCCCGCCCCGCCGGGGCGGCGGCCCACCTGCACCGCCATCTCCCGCTGGCGCCCCTCGCGCTGCAAGGTCATGCGGATGGTCTGGCCCGGCGGCGTGCCGGCCACGCCGCGAATCAGCGCGCGGGAGGTCTCCACCCGCTCGCCGTTCAGCGCCGTCACGATGTCGCCCTGGCGCAGCCCGGCGCGGGCGGCGGGGCTGCCGCGCTCGACGCTCTGGATCTGCACGCCGCGGTTGCGGCCGCCGGGGGTGCTCTCCTCGCCGATGTCCTGCACCGCCACGCCGAGCCAGCCGCGCTCCACCCGGCCATCCCGCCGCAGCTGCTCGATGACGCCGCGCGCCAGGTCCGATGGCGTGGCGAAGCCGATGCCGGCCGAGGCGCCGGAGGGCGAGTAGATGGCGGTGTTGATGCCGATGACCTCGCCCGCCGCGTTGAACAGCGGGCCGCCGGAATTGCCGGGGTTGATGGCGGCGTCGGTCTGGATGAAGTCGTCGAACGGCCCGGCCCCGATCTCGCGCCCGCGCGCCGAGACGATGCCGGAGGTGACGGTGCCGCCCAGGCCGAAGGGATTGCCCGCCGCCAGCACCCACTGCCCCACCCGCATGGCGCCCGAATTGCCCCAGGGCACCGCGGCTAGCGCCGCGCGCGGCTCGACGCGCAGCAGGGCGAGGTCGGTCAACTCGTCGGTGCCGACGACGCGCGCCGGCAGTTCCGTGCCGTCCTGCAGCGAGACCACCACCCGCGCCGCGTTGCCCACCACGTGGTTGTTGGTGACGACATAGCCCGCCGGGTCGATGACGAAGCCCGAGCCCGCGCCCTGCACCTGCTGGCGGCCGCGCCGCTCGCGGAAGTAGCGCTCGAAGGGCGTGCCGCGCAGCTCGGGGGGGATCTGCGTGGTGGTCTGCTCGGAGAGCACCGCGATGTTCACCACGGCCGGCAGCACCTGCTCGGCGAGGTCGGCGAAGTCCGGCACCGTGCCGCGCTGCGCCAGGGCGGCGGAGGGCGCCAGCCCGCAGGCCGGCAGCACCGCGAGGCCGGCGAAGGCGAGA
>NZ_JCACVY010000199.1:0-7530 GCF_058833935.1 Roseomonas sp. TS2
CGGCCCGGTCGGCCGCCCCGGCGTCGGCCACGCACCGCTGCCCGCCGCCGCCAAGATGATGGCCGAGAACAAGGTGTCGGCCGAGCAGGTCGGCACCGGCACGGCGAAGGACGGCCGCATCAGCAAGGGCGACGTGCAGGCTTTCCTGGCCCGCCCGGCGCCCGAGGCGGCGAAGCCCGCCGCGCCGAAGGCCCCACGCGCCCTGGAGGGCGGCGAGGAGCGGGTGAAGATGACCCGCCTGCGCAAGACCATCGCCAACCGGCTGAAGGAGGCGCAGAACACCGCCGCCATGCTGACCACCTTCAACGAGGTGGACATGGGCGCGGTGATGGCGCTGCGGAACGAGTACAAGGACGTGTTCGAGAAGAAGCAGGGCACCAAGCTCGGCTTCATGTCCTTCTTCGTGAAGGCCTGCGTCGCGGCGCTGAAGGAGTTCCCGGCGGTCAACGCCGAGATCGACGGCGACGATCTGGTCTACAAGAACTTCGTGCACATGGGCATCGCGGTGGGCGGCCCGTCCGGCCTCGTCGTGCCGGTGCTGAAGCACGCCGACCAGATGTCCTTCGCCGAGATCGAGAAGAGCATCTCCGGCTTCGGCCGCAAGGCGCGTGATGGCCAGCTGAAGCTCGACGAGCTCTCGGGCGGCAGCTTCACCATCACCAATGGCGGCATCTACGGCTCGCTGATGTCGACGCCGATCCTGAATCCGCCGCAGTCCGGCATCCTGGGCATGCACAAGATCCAGGAGCGCCCGATGGTGGTGGGCGGCAAGATCGAGATACGCCCGATGATGTACCTGGCGCTCTCCTACGACCACCGCATCGTCGACGGGAAGGAGGCGGTGTCCTTCCTGGTGCGCGTGAAGGAGAGCATCGAGGACCCGCGCCGGCTGATGCTGGACATCTGAGGCCCGGCCCTTTCGGGCCCGGGATGAAGGGGCGGGGGCCGCGCGCAGCGGCCCCCGCTTCGCGTTTCAGCCGTCGATGCTGAGGTTGAGCCGCGCCACCATCGCCTTCTCATAGGCCGCGCGGCGCACCGTGAAGTCGCGATAGGCCTCGGTGTCCATGTAGTTCAGCGGCATGTCCCATTTCTCGCGGATCGCCGTGTTCTCGGGGCTCATCAGCGCGGCCTTGAAGGCGTCGTGCAGCACGCGCACCACGCCCGGGTCCATTCCCTTCGGCCCGGCGATGCCGTAGGGCGAGGTCACGGCGAGGTCGATGCCCAGCTCCCGCAGCGTCGGCACTTCGGGGAAGCGCTTCGCCCGCTCGGGCGACCAGACGCTGAGCAGGCGGAACTGCCCCGCCTCCACCTGCGGCACCCAGGCCGAGCTGTCGGCGATGCTGTCGATCTGCCCGCCGAGCAGCGCCGTCACCCCTTCCGTGCTGCCGCGGAAGGGCACATGCGTCATCTGCATTCCCAGCCGGTTGCAGATATCCTCCATGGCGAGGTGGTTGGTGGTGCCGATGCCGCTGGTGGAATAGGTCATCATCCCCGGGCGCGCCTTCACCGCCGCAACGTAGTCGGCCCAGCTCTTGATCGGGCTGTCCGTCCGCACCACCACGCCGAACAGCCAGCCGGTGAGGCCGATGACCGGGGTGAAATCCTCCACCGGGTCCCAGGACTTCGCCTTGGTCATGTAGGGGTGGCGGATCACCGAGAGGTGGTGCTGGGCCAGGGTGTAGCCGTCGGGCGCCGCCTGCAGCAGCGCCTGGGCGGCCAGCAGCCCGCGCGCGCCGGAGCGGTTCTCGATCACCACCGGGTGGCCCAGGCTGCGTGTGGCGAGATCGGCCATCGAGCGGAGCTGCGCGTCGGCCGAGCCGCCAGGGGGCCAGGGCACCATCAGGCGGATCTGCCGGGCGGGGAAGCCCTGTGCCAGGGCGGGGCGCGCCAGGGCGCCGGCGGCGGCCGCGCCGGCGGCGAGGGCCAGGACGTTGCGGCGCGGCAGCGCCCGGTCGGAGCGGGTGGGCATTCTCGTCATTCCTCCACGGGGGAGGCTTCGTTTTGGCCCCCTCCCATTGCGGGCAGCGTGGCAGAGGCGGGGCATGGCGCGCAACATCCCTGCGCGGGCCCGGCCCCACGCCCGCCCCTGTGGCGGCCAGGGCGCATGCGGGGCGGGAGGGGCAGGATCGCGCCGCCAGGGGCCGGCTCCGGCACGCTGCCCCCTTGCCCGATGGCGCCGGCCGCGCCAGTTTGCCCGTCACATTCCATTGCCAAGCAGGACTTTTGCCCCATGTCCGACAGCTTCGACGTGATCGTGATCGGCGCCGGCCCCGGCGGTTATGTGTGCGCCATCCGCGCCGCGCAGCTCGGGCTGAAGGTGGCCTGCGTCGAGAAGCGGGAGACGCTGGGCGGCACCTGCCTCAACATCGGCTGCATCCCCTCGAAGGCGCTGCTGCAATCCTCGGAGAGCTTCGAGGAGACCAAGCACAAATTCGCCGACCACGGCATCATCGTCGAGGGCGTGAAGCTCGACCTGGCGCGCATGCAGGCGCGCAAGGGCGAGGTGGTGGCCGCCAACACCAAGGGCGTCGAGTTCCTCTTCAAGAAGAACAAGATCACCTGGCTGAAGGGGGCCGGGAAGATCGTCGCCCCCGGCAAGGTGGAGGTCGCCGGCCAGACCTACGAGACGAAGAACATCGTCATCGCCACCGGCTCGGACAGCGCGCCGCTGCGCGGCGTCGAGGTCGATGAGAAGCAGGTCGTCACCTCCACCGGCGCGCTGGAGCTGGAGAAGGTGCCGGGCCACCTCGTCGTCATCGGCGGCGGCGTCATCGGGCTGGAGCTGGGCAGCGTGTGGCGCCGCCTCGGCGCCGAGGTGACGGTGATCGAGTATCTCGACCGCCTCGCCCCCGGCATGGATGCCGAGACGGCCAAGCAGTTCGAGCGCGTGCTCGCCAAGCAGGGCATGAAGTTCAGGCTGAAGTCCAAGGTGACCGGCGCCGCCAAGTCGGCCGAGGGCGTGACCCTGACGGTGGAGCCCGCCGCCGGCGGCGCGGCCGAGGAGATCAAGGCCGATGTGGTGCTGCTGGCCATCGGCCGCCGCGCCTACACCGAGGGCCTCGGCCTCGCCGAGGTCGGCGTCGAGCTGGACGAGCGCGGCCGGGTGAAGACCGACGGCCACTTCGCCACCAACATCCCCGGCATCTACGCCATCGGCGACGTCATCGCCGGCGCCATGCTGGCCCACAAGGCTGAGGATGAGGGCGTGGCGCTGGCCGAGATGCTGGTGGGCCAGGCCGGCCACGTGAACTACGGCGTCATCCCCGCCATCGTCTACACCTGGCCCGAGATCGCCAGCGTGGGCGAGAGCGAGGAGGAGCTGAAGGCGCGCGGCCAGGCCTACAAGGTCGGCAAGTTCCCCTTCATGGCCAATGGCCGCGCCCGCGCCATGGGCGACCTGGACGGCTTCGTGAAGATCCTGGCCGACAAGGAGACGGACCGCGTGCTGGGCTGCCACATCCTGGGCCCGGATGCCGGCACGCTGATCGCCGAGGTCGCCATCGCCATGGAGTTCGGCGCCAGCGCCGAGGACGTGGCCCGCACCTGCCACGCCCACCCGACGCTGAACGAGGCGGTGAAGGAAGCCGCCCTGGCCGTCGACGGCCGGCCGCTGCACATCTGAGCGGCGCGGCGCGGGTGGGCTCGCTTCACCCGCGCCCGCCCCTGGCCGGCCTCGCCCGCGCAGGATTGAGCGAGGCGGGGCTGAGCCTCTGCCTCGCCGCCGTGGCGGGGGCGGTCAATGCCGGCGGCTTCCTGCTGGCCGGCGCCTACACCTCGCACATGTCCGGCATCGTCTCGGCCATGGCGGACCATCTGGTGCTCGGCGCCGTGCCCGTGGTGCTGGCGGGGCTGCTCGCGCTGCTGGCCTTCACGGGCGGCGCCATGGCCTCGGCCATGCTGATCAACCATGGCCGCCGGCGCGGGCGGCCCAACCCCTACCTGGCGCCGCTGCGGCTGGAGGCGGGGCTGCTGCTGGCCGGCGGCGGCGCCGGCTGGCTGGTGGCGCAGCGATCGGGCGGGCTGCCGCCCGCGGCGCTGGCGACGCCGCTGCTCTGCTTCCTGATGGGGCTGCAGAACGCCACCATCACCAAGATCTCCGGCGCGCGGATGCGCACCACCCATGTCACCGGCATCGTCACCGACATCGGCGTGGAACTGGGCAGGCTGCTCTATTGGAACCGCGCCGGCACGCTGGAGGGCCGCCCCTTCGTGCGGGCGGACCGCGCCAAGCTGCGCCTGCTGCTCGGATTGCTGGGCGGCTTCTTCCTGGGCGGGGTGGCGGGGGCGGCGGGCTTCCTGGTGCTGGGCTTCGCCTTCTGCCTGCCGGTGGCGGCGCTGCTGCTGCTGACGGCCGGGGCCATGCGCCAGCCATGAGGCAGGCTTCTTGAGCCGAGGCCGGGGCAGGGCCATCTGCCATGCCATGCTCGTCTATCGCCCGTCCTGGAAACGCAAGCTGGCCGGCTGGTTGCTGCTGCTGCTCGGCGTGATCGGCCTGATCCTGCCGGTGATGAACGGCACCGTCTTCCTGCTGCTCGGCATCTTTGTGCTGCGCGAGCAGCATGCCTGGTCGCAGCGCGCGCTGGGCTGGTGCCAGGCACGCTGGCCGGCGCAGGTGAACGGGCTGGGCTCGCTGGAGGGCCGCATGCTGAGCCGCTGCGGCGCGTGGTCGGACTGGATGATGCGCCGCCTCGGCCGGCGCTGAGGCGAGGGGCGCGGCCTAGTCGCTGCGCGGATGCGCCTTCTGCCAGGTCTCCAGCAGCTTCACCGCATCGACGCTGGTGTAGCGCTGGGTGGTGGAGAGGCTGGCATGGCCGAGCAATTCCTGGATGGCGCGCAGGTCGCCCCCCGCGCCCAGCAGGTGGGTGGCGAAGGAGTGGCGCAGCGCGTGCGGCGTGGCGCTCTCCGGCAGGCCGACGAGCCGTCGATAGGTCCGCAGCGCCTTCTGCGCCACGCCCGGGTCCAGCCTGTCGCCCCGCGCGCCGAGGAAGAGCGGTTCCTCCGGCAGGGCGGCGCCGCGCAGCCGCAGATAGGCCGCCACCGCCTCGGCCACCGCGGGCAGCACCGGCACCAGCCGCTCCTTCTCGCCCTTGCCGGTGATGCGGAGCGCCTGCCGGGCCTTCGGCGCGTCCTTCACATCCAGCGCCAGCGCCTCCGAGATGCGCAGGCCGCAGCCATAGAGCAGGGTGAACAGCGCCGTGTCGCGCGCCGAAAGGAGGGGGCTGTTCTCCACGTCGCCGGCGGCGCGGGAGACGTCGATCGCCTGCTCCGGCGTCAGCGGGCGGGGCGCGGGGGGCACCACGCGCGGGCCGCGCAGCCCGGCCAGCGCCAGCGGCGGCAGGCCGTGGTGGCGGGCCAGGAAGCGCAGGAAGCCGCGTATGGCGGCGAGCTGCCGCGCGCGGGTGGCGTTGCCCACGCCGTCGCGCGTCGCGCGCTCGGCCAGGAAGGCGCGCAGGTCGGCCGGCCGCAGCGCGGCGAAGCTGGCCATGGTGGGTTCCTCGCCATGGTGGCGGGTGAGGAAGTCCAGGAAGTCCGAGAGGTCGCCGCCATAGGCGATCAGGGTGTGGCGGCTGGCCCGGCGCTCCCGCGCCAGCCAGTCGAGCCAGAGCTGGCGGGCCTCGAAGCCGGTCATGACGGGGTTCTCGCTCATCGCAGCAGGGCCGCGGCCAGGGCGCGCGCCAGGAACAGCAGGTCCGGCCCGGCGCCGCGCGCCGGCAGGCCGGTGGCGCCGCGCGCGCCCAGCACCAGCATGCAGGGCGCGCCGGGCAGCGGCAGCCGGGCCAGCGCGTCGCACCGCACCAGGCCGGCCGCCTCGGCGTGCAGCAGGGGAAGGTCGGTGGGGGCGGGGCGGACCAGCGCGTCGCGCCCGGCGGGCAGCAGCCGCGCCACGGTGCCGGCGGGCAGGCTCAGCCGGTGCGCGGCGGGCATCCCCTCATCGGCCAGGGCGCAATGCTCGAGGCCGAGCAGGGCGGGCCATTCCTGGCTCACCGTCTCGGCCGGGTCGGCGCTCGGGATCAGCGCCAGCACGGCGGCGCGGGCGCGGGCGGCGAAGCCCGCCCCCTCGCGCGCCGCGTCCGCCATCTCGCGGCTGGCGGCGCGCTCGGCGGAGAGCATCGCCGCCATGTGGTCGGCCAGCTCCTCGCCATGGACGCGGCGCGGCGGCGCAAGCAGCCGGTACAGCTCGGGCTGCTCGGCCAGGAAGCCGGGATGGGCCCGCAGCCAGGCGGCCACATCCTCGGGTGTCATGCCGCCCTCCGCGCCCCGCGCCCGGCTCAGAGGATGCTCTGGCCGGTCTTCTTCCAGTCGGCCAGGAAGGCCTCCAGGCCGCGGTCGGTCAGCGGGTGCTTGATGAGCTGGCGGATCACGGCGGGCGGCAGGGTGGCCACGCCGGCGCCGAGCTTGGCCGCCTGCGCCAGGTGCAGCGGGTGGCGGATGGAGGCCACCAGCACCTCGGTCCGGATCGCGGGGTAGTTGCGGTAGATCTGCACGATGTCGGCGATCAGCTGCATGCCGTCCTGCGCCAGGTCGTCCAGCCGGCCGACGAAGGGCGAGACGTAGGTGGCCCCCGCCTTGGCCGCCAGCAGCGCCTGGGTGGGGGAGAAGCACAGCGTGACGTTGACCGGCGTGCCCTCGTCGGAGAGCGCGCGGCAGGTGCGCAGCCCGGCCTCGGTCAGCGGCACCTTCACCGCCACGTTCGAGGCGATGCCGCGCAGGAAGCGGCCCTCGGCCAGCATGGTCTCGTAGTCGGTCGCCGTCACCTCGGCGGAGACGTGGCCGGGCGTCACGGTGCAGATCTCGGCGATCACCTCGGCCATGTTGCGGCCGGACTTGGCGATCAGCGAGGGGTTGGTGGTGACGCCGTCGACCATGCCGAGCTCGGCAAGCGCGCGGATCTCGGACACCTCGGCGGTGTCGACGAAGAACTTCATGAGGCGGTTTCCTGTGGCGCGGCGACATGCGCCGGTTGCGAGGAGGAGGGGGTGCGTCCCGGGGTCGTGTCACCCTATCTAGCGGATGGCGGGTGCCGGGCGAAAGGCCGTGCCGCCCGGGGAAGGTCTTGGAGAAGGGGCTCGATGGCTCGTCTGCGTGTGCTGCTGCCCCTGCCGCTGGCCGGGGCCTATGACTACCGGGTGCCGGCCGGCCGGGACGTGCCGCCGGCCGGCAGCTTCGTGGTGGTGCCGCTCTCGGGCCGGCAGCTCTACGGCGTGGTGTGGGATGGCGAGGCCGATCCCGACCTGCCGGAACGCCGCCTGCGCGACATCGTGGAGGTGCTGCCGGTGCCGCCGATGACGGCCAGCCTGCGCCGCTTCGTCGAATGGGTGGCGGCCTATACGCTGAGCCCGCCCGGCGCGGTGCTGCGCATGGCGATGAGCAGCCCCTCGGCGCTGGAGCCGCCGGCGCAGAAGGCCGGCTGGCGCCTCGCCGCCGCCGGGCGGCGCGCGGCCCAGGGGCAGGGCCAGGGGGAGGGGCGGCTGACCGAGGCGCGCCGCCGCGTGCTGGACGCGATGGAGCCGGGCGAGGTCTACACCGCCG
>NZ_JCACVY010000200.1:0-7523 GCF_058833935.1 Roseomonas sp. TS2
AGGCACGCGGCGTCACGGTCGGGTTCTCGCGGCCGGGCTTTCCCTTGGCGGGCGGGGTGTTGCGGCTGCCCGTCACCGGCTCACCCTTGGGGCTGTCTTTCGGCGTGTCGGTCATTCTCTCTCCTGCCCCTCGCTCTCCGGTTCTGGCAATCCGCCCGGCGAGGCGCCGGGGGGCGCCGCGTCCGGCCACGCCCCGGGCGGCCGGCCCAGCAGGGCCAGCAGCGCCGGAAGCTCCGGCACCGGGGTAGCATGGATCGCTCGCCATGGCATTCCCGCGAGCGCCGCCGCAATACGTGGTGAAAGCGCGAACGCCACGCTCTCCCGCACGGTTTCCACAAGGCCCGCGCGGCGCAGCAGGAAGTGGGTGTGGCGGGCCGAGCGCGGCGAGAGGAACAGCGCCCCGCGCACCGCCCCGGCGCGCAGCGCCGCCACCGTCTCCTCCGGCAGGGCGGCGGCCGGGCGCGCCGCGTAGACGACGCGCCGCCGCACGGCGAAGCCCGCGGCGCGCAGGGCCGCCGCCAGCGCGGCGCCATAGCCCTGCCCCACCGCCAGCAGCAGCGGGCCGGCCCGCGGGTCCAGCCGCGCCACCGCCAGCCGCGCCAGCGAATCGGCATCGCCGGCGGCCGCCTCGACCTGGCGGAAGCCGGCGCGGCGTGCCTCCTCGGCCGTGCCGTCGCCCACCGCCAGCACGGGGCAGGCCAGGAGGCGGTCCTTCTCCGGCCAGCCGGCCAGGGCGCGGGCGCTGGCGCGGCTCGGCAGCAGGGTGGCCTGGGCGGGGCGGCCGCCCCCGGCGGTCAGCGGCAGGGCGGGCGGCGGCAGCGGGGCCAGCACCAGGGCAGGCGCCGCCAGCGGGCGCCAGCCCAGCGCCGCCACGGCGGCGGCGGTCTCGGCGCAGCCGGGCTCCGGCCGCGTCACCAGGATGGCGGGCGCCTCCCGCACGGGGCTAGCCGATGAAGATGTCGGCGGGGCTGTCGGCGCGCAGCCCCTCGCCCAGCTCGCGGCCCAGCCGCCCGGCATCGGCGGCGGCGCCGTGGATGCTGCGCTTGAGCAGGAAGCTGCCATCGGGGCGCGCCACCAGCCCGGTCAGGTGCAGCTCGCCATTCGGCAGCAGCCGCGCATGGCCGCCGATCGGCGTGCGGCAGGAGCCGTCGAGCGCCGCCAGCAGCGCCCGCTCGGCACGGGACACGGCGCGCGCGGATCGGTCCTCGATGCCGGAGAGCAGCTCGTGCAGCTCCTCATCCGCCGCGCGCACGGTGATGCCGACGATGCCCTGGCCGGCGGCCGGTACCATCGCCTCGGCGTCCAGCACCACGGAGGCGCGGTCGGCCATCTCCAGCCGCTTCAGCCCGGCCAGGGCCAGCAGCGTGGCATCGGCCTCGCCGGCGGCGAGCTTGGCCAGGCGCGAGCCGACATTGCCGCGGATCATCTGCACCTGCAGGTCGGGCCGCGCGTGCAGCAGCTGCGCCTGGCGGCGCAGGCTGGCGGTGCCGATGCGCGCGCCCGTGGGCAGCGCCGCATAGGGGTCGGCAGCATCGACGGCCGGGCAGTTGGGCCCGAGGATCAGCGTGTCCCGCGCATCCTCGCGCTTCAGCGTGCAGGCCAGCACGATGCCGGGGGGCAGCTCGGTCTCCAGATCCTTCAGGCTGTGCACGGCGAAATCGATCCGCCCGTCCAGCAGCGCCTCGTGGATCTCCTTGGCGAAGAGGCCCTTGCCGCCGATATCCGCCAGGCGCTTGTCCTGGATGCGGTCGCCCGAGGTGGTGATGACATGCTCCTCGAAGGCCTTGGCGTTGCGCAGCACGGGGCAGAAGCGCAGCAGCAGGTCGAGGAAGGTGCGGGTCTGCCACAGCGCCAGCGGCGAGCCGCGGGTGCCGACGCGCAGCGGCAGCGGCCGCCGCGCATGCGGCTTCACCGGCGCGCCCTGGCGCAGCGTTCCAGGCGCATGGCCCGGCGCATGGCCCGGCGGGGGCGCGGCACCGGGGTGGGAACCCGCCGGGAGGCCGCCGCCCATCCGGGTATCGGCCGGGGCGGCGACGCGGGCATAAGCGGAAGCGCCCACCGCGGCAGACGGCAGGACGGGGTGGGCAAGGGACATGCGGGCGTCATAGAACCACCGCCCGGCATTGGGGAAGGCAAGAACGGATGCAATCGGCGCCTATCAGAGGTCCGGTCCTGGGTTTGGAGGCGAGTTGCGACGAGACTGCCGCCGCGATCCTGGCACCGGACGGCACCATCCTGGCAGAAGCGGTGCGCAGCCAGCTGGCCGAGCACACCCCCTTCGGCGGCGTGGTGCCCGAGATCGCGGCGCGTGCCCATCTCGCCCATCTCCCGGCCCTGGCGGCGCAGGTGATGGGCCAGGCGGGCGTGGCGCCGGCCGATCTGGGCGGCATCGCCGCCACGGCGGGGCCGGGGCTGATCGGCGGGCTGATCGTCGGCGCCAGCTTCGGCAAGGGCATGGCGATCGCCCACGGCCTGCCCTTCGTGGCGGTGAACCACCTGGAGGGGCATGCGCTGACGGCGCGGCTTCCGGGCGTGGTCGAGGGCGGGGTGGAATTCCCCTACCTGCTGCTGCTGCTCTCCGGCGGGCATTGCCAGTGCGTGGCGGTGGAGGGACTCGGCCGCTACCGCCGCCTCGGCTCCACGCTGGACGACGCGGTGGGCGAGGCCTTCGACAAATCGGCCAAGCTGATGGGCCTGCCCTGGCCCGGCGGCCCGGCCCTGGAGAAGCTGGCCGCCAGCGGCGACCCGATGCGCTACCCCCTGCCCCGCCCGATGCTCGGCCGCCCCGGCTGCGATTTTTCTTTCAGTGGCCTCAAGACCGCCGTGGCGCAAATGGTGCCGAAGCTGGAGACGGCGCAGGACCGCGCCGACCTCGCCGCCGCCTTCCAGCGCGTGGTGGCCGCCGTGCTGGCGGACCGGGCGCGCAACGCCCTGGCCATGCTGCCCAATGCCACCGCCATGGTGGTGGCGGGCGGCGTGGCGGCCAACCAGGGGGTGCGCGCCGCGCTCTCGGCCGAGGCGGCGCGCGCCGGCCTGCCGCTGGTGGCGCCGCCCATCCGGCTCTGCACGGACAATGCGGTGATGATCGCCTGGGCCGGCATCGAGCGGCTGCGCGCCGGCCTCACCGAGCCGCTGGACTTCGCCCCGCGCCCGCGCTGGCCGCTGGCCGAGCTGTCGGCGGAACCGACCGGGGAGCGCGCCGCGTGAACTACCGCCACGCCTTCCACGCCGGCAACTTCGCCGACTGCATGAAGCACGCCCTGCTGGTCCTGCTGATCCGCCGCCTCGCCGCCAAGGACAAGCCCTTCCGGGTGCTCGACACCCATGCCGGCATCGGCGCCTACGACCTCTCCGGCTCCGAGGCGGAGCGCACGGGGGAGTGGCGGCGCGGCGTCGGCCGGCTGCTGGACCTCACCGAGGGGCCGCTGGCCGACTGGCTGGCGCTGGTGCGCAACGCCGGCTTCCCGCCGCGCTACCCTGGCAGCCCCTCGCTGGTGCGGATGATGCTGCGGCCCAATGACCGCCTCGTGCTGTGCGAGCTGCACGAGGAGGACCACGCGACCCTTCGCACCCTGTTCCGCGGCGACCCGCAGACCGCCGTACACAAGCGCGACGCCTGGGAGGCGCTGACCGGCCTCACCCCCTTCGCCGAGAAGCGCGGGCTGGTGCTGGTGGACCCGCCCTTCGAGGTGGAGGGCGAGTTCGAGCGCATGGCGGAAGGGCTGGCCCTGGTGGCGCACCGCTTCCGCGCCGGGGTGCAGGCGCATTGGTATCCCATCAAGCACCGTGCGCCGGTGCGTGCCTTCCACACGGCGCTGGCCGAGAGCGGGGTGCGCGACATCCTGGCCTGCGAGCTGTGGCTGCGCGAGCCGACCGACCCGCAGCGGCTGAACGGCTGCGGCCTGGTGGTGGTCAACCCGCCCTGGCGCTTCGAGGAGGAGGCCCGCGCCATCCTCGAAGCATTGCTGGAGCATCTGGGCGAGGGCGAGCCGGGCCAGGGCTGCTCCGTCACCCGCATCGCCGAGGAATGAGCATGCGCCGCATCGCCGTGATCGGTGCCGGGGCCTGGGGAACGGCGCTGGCCATCCAGGCCGCGCGCGCGGGGGCCGCCGTCACGCTCTGGGCGCGTGACCCCGCCCGCGCCGCGGCCATGCAGGCGGCGCGCGAGAACGCCGCCCACTTGCCCGGCCACCGCCTGCCGGAGGCCATTGCCGTCACCGCCGACCCGGCCACCGCGCTGGCGGGGGCGGAGCTGGCCCTGCTGGCGGTGCCGGCGCAGCACATGGCCCGCGTGCTGGAGGGATTTCCCGTCGCGCTCCCCCCCGTGCTGGTGGCGGCCAAGGGCGTCACCGCCGAGGGGCATCGCCTGCCGCTGGAGACGCTGGCCCTGGTGCGTCCCGGCCTGCCGGCGGGGGTGCTCACCGGCCCCAACTTCGCCGCCGAGGTGGCCGCCGGCCTGCCCGCCGCCGCCGTGGTGGCCGGGCTGCCACCCGCTCTGCGCGAGCAGGCCATCGCGGGCCTCGCCACCGCCGCCTTCCGCCTCTACGGGCAGGATGACGCGGTGGGGGCGCAGGTGGGGGGCGCGGCCAAGAACGTCATCGCCATCGCCGCGGGCGCCGTCATGGGCGCCGGGCTCGGCGAGAATGCCCGCGCCGCGCTGGTGACGCGCGGCATCGCCGAGATCGGGCGGCTCGCCCTGGCGCTGGGCGGTCGGGCGGAGACGGTGGCCGGCCTCTCCGGCCTTGGCGACCTGCTGCTGACCTGCACCGGCCCTGGCAGCCGCAACTTCTCCCTCGGCTTCGCGCTCGGCCAGGGCCGGCAGCTGGCAGACATCCTGGCGGAGCGGAACAGCGTGACGGAGGGCGTGGCCACCGCCCCGGCCCTGCTCGCCCGCGCTCGCGCCGAGGGGGTGGAGATGCCCATCGCCGCCGCCGTGGCCGCCGTGCTGGCGGGCGAGGCGGACGTGGCCGGCGCGGTGACGCAACTGATGACGCGGCCCCTGCGGCACGAAGGGGGGTAGGTTGGGGAAGGAATTCCCCAAACCCCTTCTTTTTCCTGATCTGTTTTAGAATCTGACCGATAGAAAAAAGAAGGGGTTCCAGGGGAATTCATTCCCCTGGCCTTCTCTCTTCCATCTGGCCGATGCCCGCCCGTTGAATCCCCCCGCCATCCCTGCCATGAGGCAGCGCCTTTCCCGCCCGGCGCGGGCAACCCGAACAACCAAGGTGCTGCGGTGAAGGCTGCGTCCGGCGCGACGGCGCGAGACCAGGATTTCGAGATCTTCCTCGCGACCGTGCCCGGGCTGGAGCCGGCGCTGTTCGAGGAGGTGCGCGGCAAGGGCTTCCGGCAGCCCCGCGTGGTGCCGGGCGGCGTCACCCTGCGCGGCGGCTGGCCGGAGGTGTGGCGGGCCAATCTCTGGGTGCGCGGCGCCAGCCGCGTGCTGGCGCGGCTCGCCGCCTTCCGCGCCGTGCATTTCGCGCAGCTCGACGACCGCGCGCGCCAGGTGCCCTGGGCCGATGTCCTGCGGCCGGAGGTGCCGTTCCGGGTGGAGGCCTCCTGCGCCGGCTCCCGCCTCTACCATTCCGACGCCGTGGCCCAGCGCATCGAGACCGCCATCCGCGAGACGCTGGGCGCGATGCCCTCGCCGGAGGCGGCGGTGGTGGTGCGGGCGCGGCTGGAGAACGACCTCTGCACCCTCAGCGTCGACACCTCGGGCGAGCTGCTGCACAGGCGGGGCTACAAGGCGGAGGTCAACCGGGCGCCGATGCGGGAGACGCTCGCCGCGCTGTTCCTGCGCGCCTGCGGCTATGACGGCGCCGAGCCGGTGCTGGACCCGATGTGCGGCTCCGGCACCTTCGTCATCGAGGCGGCGGAGATCGCGGCGCGGCTCAACCCGGGCCGCCACCGCGCCTTCGCCTTCGAGCAGCTCGCCACCTTCGACGAGGATGCCTGGCAGCGGATGCGCGCGGTGCGGAGCGAGCGCGTGCCGGCCTTCCGCTGCCACGGCAGCGACCGCGACGCCGCCGCCGTGGCCATGAGCCGCGCGAATGCCGGGCGCGCCGGCGTGGCGGACTGCACGGAGTTCCGCCACTGCACGGTCAGCGAGGCGGTGCCGCCCGAGGGGCCGCCGGGGCTGGTCATCGTCAACCCGCCCTATGGTGCCCGCATCGGGGACAAGGCGAAGCTGGCGGCCCTCTACCGCGCCCTGGGGCAGGTGCTGACGAGCCGCTTCACGGGCTGGCGCGTCGGGATCGTCACCAGCGAGCCGAAGCTCGCCCATGCGACGGGGCTGCCCTTCCTGCCCGGCGGCCCGCCGGTGCCGCATGGCGGGCTGCGCGTGTCGCTGTTTCGGACGGCGCCGCTGGCCTGAGGGCGCCCCTCACTCGGCGCGCAGCGCGGCGCCGGCGGCGAGCGGGGCCAGCGGCAGGGCGGCGGCGGTGAGCGCCCCCAGCAGCAGCAGGAAGGGCCGCACCGCCACCCCGCCCGCCGCCGCCTCGATGCCCGCCGCGCCGAAGATCATCGCCGGGATGGCGAGCGGCAGCACCAGCAGCGGCAGCAGCACGCCGCCGCGCCGGGCGCCCAGCGTCAGCGCCGCCCCCGCCGTGCCGAGCAGCGAGAGGAACAGCGTCGCCAGCCCCAGCACCAGCACCGCCACGCCCCAGGCTGCCTCGGGCAGGTTCAGCATGGCGGCGGCGATGGGGGTGGCCAGCAGCAGCGGCGCGCCGGTGGTCAGCCAGTGGGCCAGCGCCTTGGCCAGCGCGATCTCGAAGCCCGAGAGGCCGCTGAGCAGGAGCTGGTCGAGCGAGCCGTCCTCCGCCTCGGCGCCGAACAGCCGGTCCAGCGGCAGCAAGGCGGCGAGCAGGGCGGCGGCCAGCAGCGCGCCCGGGGCGAGCCGCGCCAGCGCCTCCGGCGCCGGCCCCACGCCGAAGGGGAACAGCGCCGTCACCAGCAGGAAGAACAGCATGGCCGCCAGCGTGTCGGCCGGGTGGCGGAAGGCGAGCAGCAATTCCCGCCGCAGCAGCGCGGTCATTCCACCCCCCAGGGCTGCTGTTCCAGGCGCAGTTCCCCGGCGCCGTCCAGCGGCAGCGGCACATGGGTGGCGGCCACAACGGCGCCGCCCGCCGCGCGGTGCCGCGCCAGCAGCGCGCCGAAGCGGGCGATGGCGGCGGCATCCAGCCCCACCGTCGGCTCGTCCAGCAGCCAGAGCGGCACGGGCGCCAGGGCGAGGCGGGCCAGCGCCAGCCGCCGCCGCTGCCCGGCCGAGAGCAGCCGCGCCGGCAGCCCGGCCAGCGGCGCGAGATCCACCGCCTCCAGCGCCGGCTCCACCGCGCCGCCCCAGCAGCGCGCCCAGAAGCGCAAATTCTCGGCTACCGAGAGGCCGGGCTTCAGGGCCTCGGCATGGGCCAGGTAGCGCAGCCGCGACTCGGGGCCCTCGGCCAGGGCCGCGGCGCCGCTCCAGCGCAGGCTGCCTTCGGCCAGCGGCACCAGCCCGGCCAGGGCGCGCAGCAGGGTGGACTTGCCCG
>NZ_JCACVY010000201.1:0-7492 GCF_058833935.1 Roseomonas sp. TS2
GGGCCTCGCGGCCGATCCCGGCTTCACCGCCACCCTGGCCGAGATCGGGGTGGGGCTGCTGCTGTTCGGCGTCGGGCTGCATTTCCGGGCGCAGGACCTGCTGGCGGTGTGGCGCGTGGCGCTGCCAGGGGCGGTGGCGCAGGTGGCGCTGGGCGGGCTGCTCGGCGGGCTCGTGGGCCATGTGCTGCTGGGGCTGCCGGTGGCGGGGGCCTTCGCCTTCGGGCTGGCCCTGGCGCTGGCCTCCACGGCGGTGGCGACGCGGGTGCTGGAGGAGCGCGGCCGCCTCTCCGGCGAGCCGGGCCGGCTGGCGCTGGGCTGGCTGGTGGTGCAGGACCTCATCGCCGTGCTGGGGCTGGTGCTGATCCCGACCCTGGCGGGGGGCGATACGCAGGGCCTGGGCTGGGCGCTGCTGCGCCCGGTGGCGGAGCTGGCGGCCTTCCTGGCGCTGATGCTGCTGGTCGGGCGGCGGGTGCTGCCCTGGGCGCTGAAGCGCGTGGCGCGCGCCGGCTCGCGCGAGCTGTTCACCCTGGCGGTGGTGGTGGTGGCGCTGGGCGTGGCCTTCGCCGCCACGGCGCTGTTCCATGTCTCCTTCGCGCTGGGCGCCTTCTTCGCCGGGGTGGTGCTGGGGGAGAGCGACCTCGGCCACCAGGCGGCGGCCGAGACGCTGCCGCTGCAGCGGGTCTTCGCCGCGCTGTTCTTCTTCTCGGTGGGCATGCTGCTGGACCCGGCGGCGCTGGCGGCGGCGCCCTGGGCGGCGGGCGCCGCGCTGCTCGTGGTGCTGCTGGGCACCGGGCTGGCCACCTTCCTGCTGCTGCTGGCGCTGCGCGTGCCGCCGGCCACCGCCGCCATCGTCGCCGCGGCGCTGGCGCAGATCGGCGAGTTCTCCTTCGTGCTGGCCGAGCTGGCGATCGGCCAGGGGCTGCTGCCGCCGCTGGCGCGCGGCCCGATCCTGCTCGGCAGCTTCGGCGCCATCCTGCTGCTGCCGCTGACGGCGCGCGCCTTCGGCGCGGCGGTGCCCCGGCTGGTGGCGAGCCGCGCCCTGGCCCGCTGGCAGCGGCCGCGCCGCCCCGCGCCGCCGCACCCGGCCCTGCCGGGGCTGCGGGAGCACGCCATCCTGGTGGGCTATGGCCGCGTCGGGCGCACCATCGCCGCGGCGCTGCGCCGGCACGGCCTGCCGCTGGTGGTGCTGGAGGAGGACCGCCGCATCGCCGACCGGGCGCGGGCGGAGGGGCTGCCCGTCATCTGGGGCGACGCGACGCGGGAGGACGTGCTGGCCGCCGCCCGCCCGCGCCAGGCGCGGCTGCTGGTGCTGGCCCTGCCCGGCGCCTGGGAGGCGCGGCGGGTGATGGAGCTGGCGCGCGCCGCCAACCCGGCGGTGGAGGTGGCGGTGCGCACCCATGACGATGACGAGATGGCCTGGCTGCGCCAGGAGGGCGGCGTCGGCATGGCGCTGATGGGAGAGCGGGAGGTGGCTTTGGGCATGGCCGATTTCGTGTTGCAGCGCCTGGGGGTTCCCCCCGCCAGCGCACAGGTGACGGTGGACGGCCTGCGCGCCGCCATGCCCGGCGAGGGGCTCGGCTGATGCCGGATGTCGGCGTCTCCCTGCCGCCTGGGAATGCCTCGGCGCATCCGGGGCTGCGGCACCTCCCGGCGGCGGGTGCGCGGGGCCGCCAGCGCCCCGCCGTGGCGGCCGCGCCGGCCCTGCTGTTCCTGCACGGCGCCGGCTGCGGCGGCTGGGTGTGGGAGGAAGGCTTCGCCGCGCATCTCGCGGAGGCCGGCTTCTCCGGCTGGGTGCTGGACATGGCGCGGGAGACGCATCACCGCCCTTCCGGCCTGACCGACTACGTGGTGCAGGCGCGTGCCGCCCTGGCGCGGCTCCAGGGGCCGGTGGTGCTGGTGGGCCATTCGCTGGGCGCCCTGGTGGCGCAGCGCCTGCTGATGGAGCCCGCCGTGCGCGGCGCCGCGCTGCTCACCCCCGTGCCGCCCGAGGGGCTGTGGTTCTCCTCCGCCCGGCTGGCGCTGACCGACCCGGTGCTGTGGGCCGAGGCGGCGCGGATGGACGCCCCCGTGGGCAGCGCCCCGCCCGAGCTGGCCACCACCCTGTTCAGCGCCGCCATGCCGCAGCCCCGGGCGCATGCGCTGGTGGCGCGGATGGGCGGCGAATCCCGCGCCGCCCTGCTGGAGGCGCAGCTGCCCCAGCCCGTGCCGTATGGCTGGCTGCATGGCCGCCGCGTGCTGGTGCTGGGCGCCGGGGAGGACCGGCTGATCCCGGCCGACGCGGTGCGCCGCTGCGCCCTGTGGCACGGCACGGAGGCGGAGTTCCTGCCCGGGATGGGCCACCTGATGATGCTGGAGCCGGACTGGCCCGGCCTCGCCGCGCGGCTCGAGGGCTGGCTGCGCCGCCTGGGCTGAGGCGAAGCCTCCCTCCCCCTTCTGCGTTGGCAGCCCGCCGGGACCGGCGCAGAGTGCCGCGACCCGAGCCAGAACCAGGGAGACACGCGCATGACGGAACAGAACCGGCGGATCCTGCTGAAGGCCCGCCCGACGGGCCGGCCCGGCCCCGAGCATTTCGAGCTGGCCGAGACGCCGCTGCCCGAGATCGGCAAGAACGAGGTGCTGGTGCGCCACCGCTTCCTCTCGCTCGACCCCTATATGCGCGGGCGGATGGATGACAGCGCCTCCTACTCCGCCCCCGTGAAGCTGGGCGAGGTGATGGAGGGCGAGTGCGTGGGCGAGGTGGTGGAGAGCCGCAACCCGGCCTTCGCGCCCGGCGACTGGGTGGGCGGCGCGCGCGGCTGGCAGCTCTATTCCGCCGCCCCCGGCCACACGGTGCAGAAGCTGCCCGGGGTGGAGGGCGTGCCGCCCAGCGCCTATCTGGGCGTGCTGGGCATGCCGGGCACCACGGCCTGGGTCGGCGTCACCGAGATCGGCCAGCCGCGGCCGGGGGAGACCTTCGTCGTCGCCGCCGCCTCCGGCGCGGTGGGCGGCGTGGCGGGGCAGATCGCCAAGGCCATGGGCTGCCGCGTCGTCGGCATCGCCGGCGGCGCCGAGAAGTGCCGCTACGTGACGGAGGAGCTGGGCTTCGATGCCTGCCTCGACCATCGCGGCGACCTCGGCGCGCAGCTCGACGAAGCCTGCCCCGGCGGCATCGACGTGTATTTCGAGAATGTCGGCGGCGCGGTGCAGGAGGC
This sequence comes from Roseomonas sp. TS2, assembly GCF_058833935.1. Classification (NCBI taxonomy): domain Bacteria; kingdom Pseudomonadati; phylum Pseudomonadota; class Alphaproteobacteria; order Acetobacterales; family Roseomonadaceae; genus Roseomonas; species Roseomonas sp. TS2. The sequence goes on from NZ_JCACVY010000201.1 coordinate 3,192, forward strand.
GGTGTTCCCCCGCATGCGGGATTTCGGGCGTATCGCCTTCTGCGGCATGGTGGCGGGCTACAACGTCCGGCCGCTGCCGCCCGGGCCCAACCTGACCAGCGTGGTGCGCAAGCGCCTGCGCCTGCAGGGCTTCATCGTCTCCGACCATCCGCGCGCCTGGGCCACTTGGCGCGAGCGCGGCGCGGCCTGGATCCGCGCGGGGAAGCTGCGCTGGAAGGAGGATGTGGCGGAAGGGCTGGAGAACGCGCCGGACGCCTTCATCGGGCTGCTCGAGGGGAAGAATTTCGGGAAGCTGGTGGTGAAGCTTTAAAGGGAAGGCCGGGGGAAGGAATTCTCCCGGACCCCCCATCTTTCTTCTATCCGTACAGGCGCTCGCCGGCGACGTAGGTGGCGCGGATGCTGCGGTCGTCGGCCAGGGTCATCAGGGCGAAAAGCTGCTCGGCGAGGCTGCCGCAGGCGGCCATGCGCATCTCCAGCAGGGGCGTGGCCTTCAGGTCCAGCACCACGAGGTCGGCCTCCATGCCGGGCTCCAGGCTGCCGATACGGTCCTCCAGGTCCAGCGCCTCGGCACCGCCGCGCGTCGCCAGCCAGAAGGCCTGCACGGCCGAGAGGCGTGTGCCATTCAGACGCGAGACCTTGTAGGCATCGCCCAGCGTGCGGAGGGTGGAGAGGCTGGTGCCGGCGCCCACGTCGCTGCCGAGGCCCACGCGCACCGGGCGGTCCCGCCGCTTCGCCGCGGACAGGCGGAAGGCGCCGCTGCCCAGGAACAGGTTGGAGCTGGGGCAGTGCGCCAGCGCCGAGCCGGTGGCGTGGCAGCGGCAGAACTCCGCCTCGGAAAGATGGACGCCGTGGCCGAACACGGCGCGCCGCCCGGTGAGGCCGGCGCGGTGATAGACGTCGAGATAGTCCTCAGCTTCCGGGAACAGCTCCCGCACCCAGGCCAGTTCCGGCGGGCTCTCGGAGAGATGGGTCTGCAGGTAGGTGCCAGGGTGCTCCCGCCACAGCCGCCCGGCGGCCGCGAGCTGCGCCGGGCTGGAGGTGGGGGCGAAGCGCGGCGTCACGGCGTAGAGCTGCCGCCCCCGGCCGTGCCAGCGTTCGATCAGCGCCGCCGATTCGTCGATGCCGCCGCCGGGCGGGTCGAGCAGGGCGGCGGGGGCGTTGCGGTCCATCAGCACCTTGCCGGCGATCATCCGCGTGTCCAGCCGCGCCGATTCCGTGAAGAAGGCCTCGGCCGAGGCGGCATGGACCGTGCCATAGACCGCCGCCGTGGTGGTGCCGGCGGCCAGCAGGGCGCGCAGGAAGACCCGCGCCACCCGCGCCGCGTGCTCCGCATCGGCGAAGGCCATCTCGGCGGGGAAGGTGTAGCGCTCCAGCCATTCCAGCAGCCCCTCGCCATAGGCGCCCACCATGGGAAGCTGCGGGTAGTGGACATGGGTGTCGATGAAGCCGGGGCAGATCAGCGCGTCCGGGTAGTGGGTGACCGCCAGCCCCGCCGCCGCTTCCGCCGAGTAATCCCCGATGCCGGCGATGCGCCCGCCCTCCAGCCGGATCAGCGCGTCCGGCCAGTGGCGCAGCGTGGCGGCGGGGTCCTCCGCCAGGAAGGGGTCCGCCCGGAAGCTGATCGCGGCGCCACGCAGGGCGCGGGCCGGCCGCTCCTGCTGCTGCGGTGCCTGTGCGGGCGGGTTCCTCGTCGCCATGCCGGGCTGTTCCTTGAAAAGCCGGCCAGGATGCCGTGGCGCGGCGGAAAAGCCATGCTCCAGACGCGGGGCGGCTTCAAGGCCTGCGCGGCGCGCCCCACATCCGCCCCAGTATTGGCCCAGAGTGGCCTTCCTTCCCCTGCCCCGTGCCATCTCCTCGCGGCGCCAGACGAGCGGACCGATGCTGACGACCCTGCCGAATACCCTCCTCGCCATCGCCATGCTGCTGATCGTCGTCAGTGCCATCCAGCCGCTCGCGGGGCGGCTGATGCTCTCCAGCACGGTGCTGCTGGCGGTGGTGGGGGTGCTGCTGGGCGGCGGCGCGACTCTGCTGCTGAACACCTCGCACACCAGCGCGCTGGACGAGGCGGCGAACACCCTGCTGCACTTCCCGATCAACGCCGAGGTGTTCCTCTTCATCTTCCTGCCGCTGCTGGTGTTCCACGGCGCGCTCTCGATCGACGTGCGCAGGCTGGCGCGGGACGCGGCGCCGGTGCTGGTGCTGGCGGTGGTGGCGGTGCTGGTGACGACGGCGGCGATCGGCTTCGCCCTCGCCCCCATCGCCGGCGTGCCGCTCACCGCCTGCCTGATGCTGGGCGCCATCGTGGCGACGACCGACCCCTCGGCGGTGGTCGGCATCTTCCGCGAGATCGGCGCCAATTCCCGCCTCACCCGGCTGGTGGAGGGCGAGAGCCTGCTGAACGACGCGGCGGCCATCTCCATCTTCACCATCTTCCTGGCCCAGCTCACCGGCCAGCACCCGGGCGACCCGATGGCGGCGGTGGTCACCTTCGTCCTGTCCTTCATCGGCGGGCTGGCGGTGGGCTTCATCCTGGCGCGGATGATGCTGGGCGTGCTGCCCCTGCTGGGCGGCAACCGCACCGCCGAGATGACGCTGACCCTGGCGCTGCCCTATGTCACCTACATCCTGTGCGACGAGTTCCTGGGCTTCTCCGGCGTGGTGGCCGCCGCCGCCGCGGGGCTGACGGTGAGCGCGGTCGGCCCCTCCACCTTCCGCCCGCAGAGCTGGCAGTTCCTGCAGGATGTCTGGGCGCAGCTCTCCTTCTGGGCCAGCTCCCTGGTCTTCGTGCTGGCCTCGATGCTGGTGCCGCGGCTGATGCTGGGCATGGAGCAGCACGACCTGCTGCTGATCGGCATCGTCATCCTGGCGGCCATGGCGGCGCGGGCGGCGGTGCTGTTCGGGCTGATGCCGCTGCTGGCCATGGCCCGCCTCTCGCAGCGCGTGCCCATCCCCTTCAAGGTGACCATCCTGTGGGGCGGCATGCGCGGCGCCATCACCCTGGCGCTGGCGCTCTCCGTCACCGAGAACGGGGCGGTGCCGAGCTCGGTGCAGCAATTCGTCGCCATCGTCGCCACCGGCTACGTGCTCAGCACCCTGCTGGTGAACGGCACCACGCTGCGCTTCCTGGTGCACTTCCTGAAGCTCGACCGCCTCTCGCCGGCCGACCAGGCGCTGCGCAACCAGGTGGTGGCGATCGGCCTCGGCGAGGTGCGGGACAAGCTGCGCGGCACCGCCGCCGAGCTGGGCTTCTCCGCCCCCGCCCGCGCCCATGTGGTGGAGCTCTACGAGCGCCGCGTGCGGGTGGAGACGGCGGCCAACACCTTCGACACCGCCATCTCCGACCGTGAGCGCGTCATCCTCGGCCTGATCACCTTCGCCAGCCAGGAGCGCTCCCTGCTGCTGGAGATGTTCCAGGACCAGGGCCTCTCCCGCCGGGTGATGGAGAACCTGCTGTGGAACGCCGAGAGCATGATCGACGGCGCCCGCAGCGAGGGCCGGCTCGGCTACATCCAGGCGGCGCGGCGGCGGCTGCAGCCCAGCCTGCGCTTCCACCTGGCGCAGTGGCTGCACCGCAAGTTCCGCATCGACACGCCGCTGATGCACTGCATGGCCGAGCGCTTCGAGATGCTGCTGCTGACGCATCTCGTCGCCCTCTCCATGCAGCGCTTCGTGCGGCGGCGGATGGAGCCGGTGCTGGGCACGCGCGTGACCGAGGTGGTCTCCGACATCGTCGCCCGCCGCGAGGACCTGCTGGCGGATGCGATGGAGACGCTGCGCCTGCAATACCCCGGCTATGCCGAGGCGCTGGAGACGCGGATCCTGCGGCAGATCGGGCTGCGGCTGGAGGCGGAGGAATACGCCACGCTGAAGCACGAATCCCTGGTGGGCGAGGAGCTGTACGACGAGCTGATCCGCGGCCTGGAGACGCTGCGCCGGCAGGTCTCCCGCCCGCTGCAGTTCAACATCCAACTCGGGCTGGACAAGCGGATCGAGGAGTTCCCGGCCTTCGCCGGGCTGCAGGACGCGCTGCTGCACGACCTGGCGATGAGCGTGACCAGCCGCTTCACCGTGCCGGGGGAGTGGATCTACCGCCGCCGCCAGCCGTCGCGCTCGGTCTATTTCATCAGCCGGGGCGAGGTGGAGTTGCAGCAGGACGGGCACAGCATCCTGCTCACCCATGGCGACTTCGTGGGCGAGGCGGAGCTGCTGCACCCCGGCCGGCGGCGCAGCCGCGCCAAGGCCACCAGCTTCTGCCACCTGCTGGAACTGAGCGCCGCCGATTTCCAGCGCCTGCTGCTGGA
>NZ_JCACVY010000202.1:0-7428 GCF_058833935.1 Roseomonas sp. TS2
CGAGGTGTTCAACGCCTTCCTGGCGCTGACCCAGGCGCCCGACCTGCTGGCGCTGTGGATCTCGGAGCAGGCGCTGCCGCCCTACGGCATCCTGGCGCTGCTGCTGCTCAGCTACATCGTGCTCGGCGCGGTGATGGACGAGCTGGCGATGATCCTGCTGACGCTGCCGATCTTCTTCCCCGTCGTCACCGCGCTCGATTTCGGCCTGACGCCGGAGGAGACGGCGATCTGGTTCGGCGTGCTGGTGCTGGTGGTGGTGGGCATCGGCCTCACCGCGCCGCCGATCGGGCTGAACGTCTTCGTCGTCGCCGCCCTGGCGCGGGACGTGCCGATGGCCCGCATCTACCGCGGCGTGCTGCCCTACCTGGCCATGGACGTGGTAAGGCTGCTGCTCTGCGTCGCCTTTCCGGCGCTGTCCCTTGCGCTGGTGCGGTGGCTGGGCTGAGCCGCATTTCACGGGGTATTGACCGGCGCCACCGCGGGCGCGACCGTCGCGGCACATCGATACAAGGCGGATCGGCAAAAGCCATGTTCATCCAGATTGCGGATCATCTGGTCCATTGCGTCGTCGAGGGTCCGCAGGATGCGCCGCCGCTGGTGCTGCTGCACTCCATCGGCACCACCCAGCATGTCTGGGACCCGCAGGCCCCGGCCCTGGCGCGGTGCTTCCGCGTCATCCGCCCCGACATGCGCGGCCACGGCCTCACCGGCGTGACGCCGGGCGACCACACGATGCAGGGGCTGGCGCGGGACGTGGTGGCGCTGCTCGACGCGCTGGGCATCACGCGCGCGCATGTGGCGGGGCTTTCCATCGGCGGGCGCATCGCGCTGCAGCTGGCGGCGGATTTCCCGGAACGCGTCGCTTCCCTGCTGCTGATCGGCGCCGCGCTGGAGTACCCGGACCCCGCCACCTGGCAGGCGCGCATCGACGCCGTGCGGGCCGAGGGCACGCAGGTGCTGGCCGATGCCGTGATGCCGCGCTGGGTGTCGCAGCCCGACGCGCCCTCCGGCCTCGGCCTGCGCACCATGCTGCTGCGCACCGACGCGGAGGGCTATGCCGGCGCCGCCGCCGCCCTGCGCGACGCGCGCGCCGCCGGGGTGGAGGGCCGCGTGCGCGCCCCCACCACCCTGCTGGTGGGCGAGCTGGACCCGGCCTCCCCCATCGCGGCGGCCGAGGCGCTGCGCGACGGCATCCCCGGCGCCGGCCTCGTCGTTCTGCCAGGGATGCGGCACATCCCGAACTACGAGGCGGCGGAGACGGTGACGGCGGCGATGCTGGCGCATCTCGGCGCCCTGGCCGCACCCGCGCCGGACCCGCTGGAGGCGGGCCTCGCCGTGCGCCGCGCCGTGCTGGGGGAGGCGCATGTGGCGCGCGCCAGCGCCGCCGTCACCGCGCTGGACGCGCCCTTCCAGGACTATATCACCCGCAACGTCTGGGGGCAGATCTGGACCCGCCCCGGCCTCTCCCGCCACACGCGCAGCCTGCTGACGCTCGCCATGATGGCAGCCCTCGGCCGGCATGAGGAGTTCGTGCTGCATGTGAAGGCCACGCGCCAGACCGGCGTGACGCCGGAGGAGCTGGCCGAGCTGCTGCTGCAGGTGGGCGCCTATGCCGGCGTGCCGGTGGCCAATCACGCGCTGAAGCTCGCCAAGGAGACGCTGCGCGCCATGGAGGAAGCGACATGACCGAAAGCCCGGACGGCTATCGCCGGCCCCGGCCCGGCACCCAGCCGGAGTACGACGTGCCGGATTACGGCAGCACGCGGCTGCGCCACCCCGTGCGCCCGCTGCTGCGCGTGCCGCACGGCCCCACCGAGACCACCGCGCCGGCGATGAGCCCGGCCCTCTACGCGCCGATGCCCGACATGACGCGCCATGCCGGCGGCGAGGCGGTGGGCGAGCGCATCATCGTCGCCGGCCGGGTGCTGGACGAGGATGGCCGCCCGCTCCGCGGCACCATGCTGGAGATCTGGCAGGCCAACGCCGCCGGCCGCTACGCCCACCCCGGCGACACGCATGACGCGCCGCTCGATCCGCATTTCCTCGGCCAGGCGCGGGTGTTCACCGACGAGGAAGGCTGGTACCGCTACACCACCATCCGCCCCGGCGCCTACCCGTGGGGCAACCACCACAATGCCTGGCGCCCGGTGCACATCCACTACAGCCTGTTCGGCGCCGGCTTCGCGCAGCGGCTGATCACCCAGATGTACTTCCCCGGCGACCCGCTGCTGCCGCTCGACCCCATCTTCAACGCGACGCCCGATGCCGCCGCGCGGGAGCGGCTCGTGGCGCGCTTCGACCTCGGCATCACCCAGCCGAACCACGCGCTGGGCTACCGGTTCGATATCGTGCTCCGTGGCCGTGCCGCGACGCCCTTCGAGGAGGACCACCCGGAATGAGCGGCGCGCGCGCCACCGCCAGCCAGACCGCCGGCCCCTACTGGCACCTGATCGACCATCCCGAATGGGCCGACCTGCTGCGTGCCGACGGGCCGAATGCCGGCCTCGCTACCAGCCGCATCGAGTTGGCCGGGCGCATCGCCGACGGCGCCGGCAGCCCGGTGACGGATGCGATGGTGGAGATCTGGCAGGCCGACGCGGATGGCCGCTACGACGGCGCCTTCCACGGCTTCGGCCGCTGCGCCACCGACCGCGAGGGGCGCTACCGCTTCGTCACGCTGCGCCCCGGCCCGGTGCCGGCGGCCGGCGGCGGCAATGGCTGGCAGGCGCCGCATGTGGCACTCTCCATCTTCGCCCGCGGGCTGCTGAAGCCGCTCGTCACCCGCCTCTACTTCGCGGGCGAGGCGCTGAACGAGACCGACCCGCTGCTCGCCGCCATCGCCGAGCCGGAGCGCCGCGCCACCCTGATCGCCCGCCCCGAGGGCGCGGCGCGCTGGGTGCTCGACCTCCGCCTGCAGGGCGAGGGCGAAACCGTGTTCCTGGAGATCTGAGCCGCATGCTTTCCGTCAACCCAGCCGATGGCGCCGTGCTCTCCGTCCTCTACGGCACCGATGCCATGCGGGCGGTGATCGGCGAGCGGGCCTTCATCGGGCAGATGCTGGCGGTGGAGGCGGCGCTGGCCCGCGCCCAGGCGCGGCTCGGCATCATCCCCGAGGAAGCCGCCACGGCCATCGCCGAGGTGGCCTCGATCGAGAAGCTGGACCTGCCGGCGCTGGCGCGCGCCACGCGCAACACCGGCTACCCGGTGGTGGGGCTGGTCAAGCAGCTCTCGTTGCTCGCCGGCACCGAGGCGGGGCGCTGGACCCATTGGGGCGCCACCACCCAGGACATCATGGACACCGCCATCGTGCTCCAGCTGCGCGAGGCCTTCGCGCTGCTGGGCGCCGACCTGGACCGGCTGAACCAGGCGCTGGCCCGGCAGGCGCGGGAGCACCGCGGGCTGGTGATGGCGGGGCGCACCCACCTGCAGCACGCGCTGCCCGTCACCTTCGGCTACAAATGCGCCATCTGGCTCTCGCCGCTGATCACCATGCGGGAGCGGCTGGACCAGCTGCTGCCGCGCCTGCTGAAGGTGCAGTTCGGTGGCGCCGCCGGCACCCTCGCCTCGCTGGGCGGGCGCGGGCTGGAGGTGGCGGAGGCGCTGGCGGAGGAGCTCGGCCTCGCCATGCCGGACGCGCCCTGGCATGTCGCGCGCGACACCATGGCGGAGGCCGTCTGCTTCCTCGGCCTGCTCACCGGCGCGCTCTCCAAGCTCGCCACGGACGTGATGCTGCTGATGCAGAGCGAGGTGGCGGAGGTGTTCGAGCCGCACGCGCCGGGGCGCGGCGGATCCTCCACCATGCCGCAGAAGCGCAACCCGATCGCCTGCGAATACGTGCTGGCGCAGGCGCGTGGCGTGCACGCGCTGGTGCCGCAGATGCTCGGCGCCATGGCGGTGGACCAGGAGCGCGGCACCGGCCCCTGGCAGGCCGAGCCGCTGGCCCTGCCGCAGGCCTTCACCCTGGCGCATGGCGCGCTGGCCCAGGCCGTCACCATCGCCGAGGGGCTGACGGTGGATGGCGCCCGGATGCGCCGCAACCTCGATGCCAGCGGCGGCCTCATCATGGCCGAGGCGGTGATGATGGCGCTGGCCGAGCTGATCGGCCGCGGCACGGCGCATGATGCGGTGCACCATGCCTGCGACGTGGCCCTGGCGGCTTCCATCCCGCTGGCCGAGGCGCTGCGCCGCGACGAATGCATCAGCGCGGCGCTCGACGAGGCGGCCATCGCCCGGCTGACCGAGCCGGCCAACTACCTGGGCGCGACGGACGCCTTCATCGACCGGGTGCTGCAACGGCTCGACCCGTAGCCACCGCCGGGGAGGGAGAAGGGCTTCCCCTCCCCCGGCCGCAGGCTCAAGGCTTCCGCACGGGCACCTGCTCGAGGCGGAGCTGCGGGGTCTGGCCGCCTTCCCAGGCATTGGCGCCGGGGGCCACCTCCGGCACCGGGATCTCGGCGCGGGCGCGGCGCTTCGCCGCCGTGTCGATGCCCAGCTTCTCGTCCCGCGCCGCGAGCTTCGCCGGGTCGAGCTGGCCGTCGGCGGTGTAGCCCATCATCAGCCGCGGGATGCCGAGCGGCAGGGCGTCGCCACGGTCCACCTGCCAGGTGTGCCAGGTCTTGCCGTAGGTGGTGGAGAGCTGGCGCATCGCCACCGTCTCCACCGCCTCCGGCACGCCGGGCATGGCCAGCTGGCCGGAGGTGGTCTCGTAGTGGTGGCTGTGCCAGAGCGGCTTCTCCTCCTCCGGCAATTCGCGGAACAGCCGCTCCGAGACGATGTACTCGATGCCGATCAGCCGCGCCCCTTCCTCGTTGCTGTCGAAGATGACGCACTGGTGCATCTCCTCGGTCAGGTGGGTGCAGTAGTGGTGCGCCTCGACCGGGCGGCCCGCCTCGTCGGCGTAGAAGTGGAAGCCGTTCAGGTAGAGGTCCATGGCGTTCAGCGGCGCCTTGGCCTGCAGCAGCGCCGCCCCCGCGCCGAGCGCCCGGCTGCGGGTGGAGGGCGGCCCGCCCGGCACCTCCGGCGCCGCCGCGTGCTGGGCGCGCGCCTGGCCGCAGGCGCAGAGCAGGGCGCCGGCCCCGGCCGCCAGGCTGGCGCCGAAGGCGCGGCGGCCCGTCGGTGATTTCAGGCGGTTCATGGCATCCTCCCGGTCCGTGGCGATGGGGTCGGAACCGGGCGGGCACGCGCTCGTTCCCGCCTCCGGGCCAGGGCCGGGCTTGGCCCGGGGTGGAAAACCGGGCTATCCCGGAAGCCAGACCCATGGCCCGGGAGGGATGCCCAACGATGAAGCCCGTGTTCCTCCTTGCCCTGCTGGCAGTCCTGCCGGGCTGCAACGCCGTGCTCTCGGAAGGCTCGGCCGACCTCGCCGGCATTGGCGGCGCCGCCCTGGCCGACGCGGTGACGGACAATGGCGCGGTGGCCGCCGGCATCGGCATCGGCGTGCAGTCGGCGGCGCGGGCGGGGCTGCAATACACCCAGCGCCGCCTGCAGCGCGCCGAGCAGGACAGCATCGCCAGCGCCGCCGGGCCGCTGCCGGCGGGCCGCGTGGCGCGCTGGTCGATCGCCCACAGCCTGCCCATCGCCGAGGACCGCGCGGGGCAGGTGACGGTCAGCCGCGAGATCGGCGCCCTCTCGCTGCGCTGCCGCGAGATCGTCTTCTCGGTGGAGGCCGAGAAGCAGGCGGCCGATTTCTACACCGCCATCATCTGCCAGAACGGCACGCGCTGGAAATGGGCCAGCGCCGAGCCGGCCACCGAGCGCTGGGGGGCGCTGCAGTGAGGCGCCTTTCCCTGGCGGCGCTGCCGCTGGGCGCGCTGCTGCTGGGCGGCTGCGACCTGATCGGCGGCATCGCCGGCGGCGTCTCGGGCGCCACCACCGGCGCCGTCACCGCCAACCCGGCGGTGGGCTACGCGGTGGGCCTCGGCGTCCGCTCCGCCACCAACGCCGCCATCGGCGGCTGGATGCGCGGGCTGAAGCGGGACGAGCAGGACGCCATCGCCCGCGCCGCCGGCGAGATGGCGCCGGGCGAGAGCCGCCCCTGGCAGATCGCCCACGAGTTGCCCTTCGGCTACAGCGACGCCACCGGACAGCTCCAGGTGACGCGGGTGATCGACACGCCGCTGGCCGCCTGCCGCGAGGTGCTGTTCTCGGTGGCCGGCGACAAGCCGGAGGCGCCGCCCGAGGGGCTGTTCGTCGCCACCGCCTGCCGCCAGGCGGAGGGCTGGAAATGGGCCAGCGCGGAGCCGGCGGTCGATCGCTGGGGCGCGTTGCAGTAAACGCCCCCGGCCGGAAAGGCCAAGCTTGGCAGGGGGTGGAAACACCGCCATATCCGCCCCCACCGATGCGAACATTGCCGGAACCTTTTGCAAGCTGGTTCGCCGCGCGCGGCTGGCGCCCCCGCCCGCACCAGCTGGCCATGCTGGCGGCCGCCGAGGCGGGGGAATCCGCCCTGCTGGTGGCCCCCACCGGCGGCGGCAAGACGCTGGCCGGCTTCCTGCCCAGCCTGGCCGGCCTGCACCGCGCGGCCCGGGCCGGCACCCCGCATGAGGGGCTGCACACGCTCTACATCTCGCCGCTGAAGGCGCTGGCGGTGGACATCGCCCGCAACCTGACGGCGCCGGTCGAGGAGATGGGCCTCGATATCCGCATCGAGACCCGCACCGGCGACACCCCCGCCAACCGCCGCGCCCGCCAGCGCGCCGAGCCGCCACACATTTTGCTCACCACGCCGGAGAGCCTGACCCTGCTGCTCTCCCTGCCCGAGGCGGCGGCGATGTTCGGCAATCTCGAATGCGCCGTGGTGGACGAGGTGCACGCCCTGGCCGGCGGCAAGCGCGGCGACCAGCTGGCGCTCTGCCTGGCGCGACTCTCCACCCTGGCGCCACGGCTGCGCCGCGTCGGCCTTTCCGCCACCGTGGCCCACCCCGAGGCGATCGCGGCCTGGGTGGCGCCGGACGCCCGGCCCGAAAGCGTGCGGCTGGTGCGCGCCACCGGAGGCGCCGCACCGGCGCTCGACGTCATCCTGCCCGAGGGGCGGCTGCCCTGGGGCGGGCATATGGGGCTGGCCTCGATGCCCGAGGTCTATGCCCGGCTGCGCGCGGCGGCGGTGAGCATCGTCTTCGTCAACACCCGTGCCCAGGCGGAGCTGGCCTTCCAGGCGCTGTGGCGGCTGAACGAGGACAACCTGCCCATCGCGCTGCACCACGGCTCGCTCACCGTCGAGCAGCGCCGCAAGGTGGAGGCGGCGATGGCGGCGGGGAAGCTGCGCGCCGTGGTCGCCACCGCCTCGCTCGACCTCGGCATCGACTGGGGCGCGGTGGACCAGGTGATCCAGGTCGGCGCGCCCAAGGGCGTGGCGCGGCTGCTGCAGCGCGTGGGCCGCGCCAACCACCGCATGGACGAGGCCAGCCGCGCCGCGCTGGTGCCGGCCAA
>NZ_JCACVY010000203.1:0-7377 GCF_058833935.1 Roseomonas sp. TS2
AATGCCGCGGCGCTGCGGCGGCTGATTGCGGCCGAGGGGGTGCGCATCGTCCATGCGCGCAGCCGCTTTCCCGCCTGGTCGGCGCTGTGGGCGGCGCGCCGCGCGGGGGCGCGCTTCGTCACCACCTATCACGGCACCTACAACGAGAACTTCCCCGGCAAGCGGCTCTACAACGGGGTGATGGCGCGCGGCGAGCGGGTCATCGCCATCAGTGAATTCATTGCCGATCTGGTGCGGTCGCGGCACGGGGTGGGGGAGGACCGGCTGCGGGTCATCCCGCGCGGGGTGGATCTGCGGCGCTTCGACCCGGCGGCGGTGGCGCCGGAGCGCGTGGCCGCGCTGCGCGCCGCCTGGGGCGTGCCAGAAGGCCGGCCCGTGCTGCTGCTGCCCGCGCGCATCAGCCGCTGGAAAGGGCAGGGGGTGCTGCTGGAGGCGCTGGCCCGGATGCCCGCCCCGCGCCCCTTCGCCATCCTGGCCGGCGACCCCGGGCGCGGCGCCTTTGACGCCGAGCTGCGCGGCCGCCTCGCCGCGCTCGGCCTCGCGGGCGACGCGGTGCTGCCCGGCCCCGGCGACGACATGCCCGCCGCCCTGCTGCTGGCCGACATCGTGCTGCACGCCTCGACCGACGCGGAAGCCTTCGGCCGCACCGTCATCGAGGCGCAGGCCATGGCGCGGCCGGTGATCGCGGCCGATCTCGGCGGCCCGCGCGAGACGGTGCAGGAGGGCGAGACCGGCTGGCGCGTGCCGCCCGGCGACCCGGCGGCGCTGGCCGCCGCCATCGGCCGCGTGCTGGCCCTGCCGGCCGGGGCGCGCGCGGCGGTGGGCGAGGCCGCCCGCGCCATGGTGCGCGCCCGCTACACCACCGCGGCGATGCAGGAGGCGACGCTCGCCGTGTACCGGGAGCTGCTCTGAATGGCGCCGCGCATCCTCGTCATCAAGCTGGCCGCGCTGGGCGACTTCGTGCAGGCCTTCGGCCCCTTCGCCGCCATCCGCGCGCACCATCCCGGCGCCCGCATCACGCTGCTGACCACGCCGCCCTTCGCTGGCCTGGCCCGCCGCGCCCCCTGGTTCGACGAGATCTGGGCCGATGGCCGGCCCGACTGGACCGACCTCGCCGGCGTGGCGCGCCTCGCCTGGCGGCTGCGCCGCGCCGGCTTCGACCGGGTCTATGACCTGCAGACCTCCCGCCGCTCCTCGCGCTACCGCCTGTTCACGGGCGGGCGGCCCGAATGGTCCGGCATCGCGCGCGGCGCCAGCCACCGCCACGCCAATCCGGCGCGCGATTCCCTGCACACGCTGGAGCGCCAGCGCGAGCAGCTCGCCATCGCCGGCATCACGCATTTCCCGCCGCCCGCGCTGGACTGGCTGGAGGACGACCTCTCGGCCTTCGCCCTGCCACCCCGCTTCGTCCTGCTGATCCCCGGCGCCTCGCCGGGGCGGCCGGGCAAGCGCTGGCCGGCGGAGCGATTCGCCGCCCTGGCCGCCAGCCTCGGGCGCCCCGTGGCGGTGCTGGGCGGCCCGGCCGAGGCGCCGCTCGCCGCCACCATCCTGGCCGCCGCGGCGCCCGGGAGCCTCGACCTCACCGGCCGCACCAGCCTGGCGCAGATCGGCGCCCTGGCGCGGGCGGCGGTGGCGGCGGTGGGCAACGACACCGGCCCCACGCATCTGGTGGCCGCCGCCGGCTGCCCCACCTTGTCGCTGTTCGGCGCCGAGAGCGACCCCGCGCTCTGCGCCCCGCGCGGCCCGGCCACGGCCTTCCTGCGGCACCTGCCGCTGGCGGAGCTGCCCGAGGCGGCGGTGCGCGCGGCGCTGGAGCGGCTGGCGCCGTCCTGAGCGCCCCGGCCGTCAGGGGGTGGGCGAGATCGCCCGCTTCAGGCAGCGCAGGGTGAAGGCCGAGCGGGTGTGGCGCACGCCGGGCAGGCGGTAGAGCTTCTCGCGCAGCAGCGTCTCGTAGCCCGCCGTGCCGCCCACCGCCGCCTTGATCAGGTAGTCGTAGGCGCCGGTGGTCAGGTGGCATTCCAGCACCTCCGGCATGTCCTGCACCGCGCGCTCGAACTGCGCCAGCGCCGCCTCGTCATGCTTCTCGACCATCACCTCGACGAAGACGATGTCGGGCAGGCCGAGCTTCGCCGGGTCCAGCAGCGCCACGTAGCCCTGGATCACGCCGGCCTGCTCCAGCCGCTTCACCCGGCTCCAGCAGGGGGAGGGGGAGAGGCCCACCTCCTCGGCCAGCTCGGCATTCGTCAACCGGGCGTTGCGCGCCAGGGCGCGGAGGATGCGGCGGTCGGTCTGGTCCACGGGGCCCTCCCAGGATGGCCTGACCTGAATAGCCGCTGCCGCGCCGACTGCCACAGTTCGATTCCTGCGCGAAAATCCAAATTCCCGCCATATTTGTCCGGAAATTATGTCGCCATTATCGTAAAAGAGACAAATGGTGGGCCTGGGAGCAATCCCGGGTGCCGTCAGCGTCCAGCGGATTGACAAGTCGTGCGGCCGGGCCGCACGATCACGTAAAGGAGAGGACGGCATGCGCCTGCATGGCTACATCCCGTCAAGCGTCACCTGGCGCGTCCGCATCGCGCTCGCGCTGAAGGGGGTCGAGGTCGAGACCCTGCTGCATGACCTGCCGCAGGATGGCCCCCGCAACCTCGGCCATGTCTCCCTCAATCCGCAGGGGCTGATGCCGATCCTGGAGCTGCCGGAGGGCGGGTCGCTGACGCAGTCCCTGGCCATCGTGGAATGGCTGGAGGAGATGTGGCCGAGCCCGCCGCTGCTGCCGCCCGAGCCGGCCCAGCGCGCGCGGATGCGCGCCTTCACCCTGGCCATCGCCTGCGAGACGCAGCCGCTGCACGCCGCGGGCGTGCTGGCGCGGCTGCGCGCCGCCGGCCTGACGGAAGGGCAGGTGCAGGGCTGGGCGCGCCATGCCATCAGCGAGGGGCTGGAGGCCTGCGAGGGGCTGCTGGCCGACAGCCCCGGCCCGTTCTGCTTCGGCGCCCGGGTCAGCCTCGCCGATGTGTTCCTGGTGCCGCAGCTCTACGCCGCGCGGCGCTTCGGCGTGCAGCTGGCCTTCCCCCGCCTGCTTTCCGCCGAGGCCGCCAGCATGACGCTGCCGGCCTTCCGCGACACGATGCCGGAGACACCCGATGCCGCCTGAACCCCGCATCGCCGCCCCCCGCGCGGCGCTGGCGATGGCCGCCCTGCTGCCGGCCCTGCTGGCCGCCGCCACCCCCGCCTCGGCCCAGCTGCGCAGCCTGTCCGTGCCGGCCGAGGCCGGGGTGGTGGTGCCGCCGCGCGGCCAGCCCATGCCCCGGCTGGTGGCGCCGCCCGCCAGGCCGTCCGCCACCCTGGCGCCGCCGGAGGAGGAGGCGCCCGCGCCCGTGCAGCTCCCTGCCGGCGGGCAGGGGCTGGCGGCGCCGCTGATGGGGGCCGCGCTGCCCATGGCCGCCGCCGCGCTGCTCGGCGCCGGCCTCGGCGGGGGCGGCCAGTCCGGGGGCGCACCGGCCCGCACCCGTTGACGGCGTGGCGCCGCGGCGCCAAAGCCTTGCGCATTGCGGCATGGCCTGGGCCATGCGCCGATGGTGACGGAAGGATGGCAGGGCATGGCAACGCGGGACGGCGCGCTGGAACGCGCGGGGCGCTTCTTCGACCAGGGAGGGTTCCAGGATCTGCTGGCGCGGCTGGTCGCCATCCCCTCCACCTCGCAGGAGGCGGAGCATGCGCCGGCGCTGCGCCGCTACCTGGAGGAGGCCATCTCCCCCTGGCTGGAGCGGATGGGCTTCGCCATCAGCCTGCATGAGAACCCCGAGCCCGGCTTCGGCCCGATCCTGATGGCCACCCGCATCGAGGACCCGGCGCTGCCGACCGCGCTGCTCTACGGCCATGGCGACACGGTGGCGGGGCTGGACGCGCAGTGGTCCCCCGGCCTCACCCCCTGGGCGCTGACCGACAAGGGCGACCGCTGGTACGGGCGCGGTACCGCCGACAACAAGGGCCAGCACGCGCTCAACCTCGCCGCGCTGGAGGCCGTGCTGGTCGAGCGCGGCGGCCGGCTCGGCGCCAATGTGAAGCTGGTGCTGGAGATGGCTGAGGAGCGCGGCAGCAAGGGGCTGCGCGCCTTCGTCGCCGCCCAGGCCGAGGCGCTGAAGGCGGATGCGCTGATCGCCTCGGACGGGCCGCGCGTCGAGCCGGGCCTGCCCACCATCGCCACCGGCACGCGCGGCACCTGGCATTGCGACCTGGTGGTGAAGCTGCGCGAGGGCGGCGTGCATTCCGGCCATTGGGGCGGCCTGACCACCGACCCGGCGGTGGTGCTGGCGCATGCCCTCTCCACCATCATGGACCGCGACGGCAAGATCCTGGTGCGCGGCTGGCTGCCCCAGGGTGGCGCGCAGGGCGGCGTGCCGGCGGCGGTACGCGCGGTGCTGGAAGGCTGCCCGGTGGGCGGCGGCGACGGCGCCGCGACCATCGACGAGGGTTGGGGCGAGCCCGGCCTGACCCCGGCCGAGAAGATCTATGGCTGGAACAGCTTCATCGTACTGGCCATGACCAGCGGCGTGCCGGCCAACCCGGTGAACGCCGTGGCGCCCGACGCCCGCGCCCACTGCCAGATCCGCTACACGGTGGACAGCGACCCGGCCACCTTCGAGGCCACGCTGCGCGCCCATCTCGACGCGCACGGGCTGCAGCAGGTGCGCATCGAGAACGCCTTCGTCCGCATGCCCGCCAGCCGCACCGCGCCGGACCACCCCTGGGTGCGCTGGGCGCAGGCCAGCATGGAGCGGAGCCTCGGCGGCCGCGTGCAGATCATCCCCAACAGCAGCGGCGGCCTGCCGGGCGACGTGTTCGTCGACCATCTCGGCGTGCCGCTGGTCTGGGTGCCGCACAGCTACAATGGCTGCAAGCAGCACGGGCCGGACGAGCACCTGCTGAAGGCCCCGGCGCGCGAGGGGCTGCTGGCCTTCGCCGGCATGTGGTGGGATTTGGGCGAGCCGGGCACGCCGCCGCGCGGCTGAGGCCGCTCAGGCGGGGCGGCCCGCCGCCCCGCTACGGGTGCAGCTCGACATTGGCGGTGTCGCCCTCCGTCTGGTCGATCACCAGCAGGCGCACCGCCTCGGTGCCCAGGGTCTCGCCGGAATGCCAGTGGTCGAGCATCTCCACCACGATCTCGCCCGGCCCATATTCCCAGCCGCGCCCCTCCGGCGTGCCGACGCGCAGCCGCCCCGCCAGCACATAGGCGAGGCGCTGCTGCGGGTGGCGGTGCACCGGCAGCCGGGCACCGGGCGGGATCTCGTAGATCGAGGCCACCAGCGTCCCGTCCTGCCGCGGAAAGCGCAGCTTCTGGCCGAGCGCGGTGGTGCTGCCGCGATAGATCTCCGTCACCTTCGGCTTCGGCGGGTCGGCCGGCGCCTGCGCGCAGGCCGACAGGGCCAGGGCGGGCAGCAGGGTGGCGGCCACCAGGGCGAGGCCGCGAATCGAAGCAGGGCGCATGCGTTTCCTCCGGGCCGGTGATCCGGCCCTTGCAGCCCAGGCTAGAGCGTTTCTCCGCCCGCGTCCCCCCCGGTGTCGTCCCTGGCCCCGTCCCTGGCCTCGTACCCTGGCCTCGCCCCTGGGGCGTCAGCCCGCCGCCTGCTCCATCAGCCAGAACTGGAAGGCCCGCAGCGCCGGCCCCGGCGGGCGGGAGCGCAGCCAGGTGAGCCAGTAGGCGCCGAGCGCCACCTCGGCCGCGAAGGGCCGCGCCAGCCGCCCCTCCCGCAGCTCCCGCGCAAAGAGCCGCAGCGGCAGCAGCGCCACCCCCGCGCCCTGCGCCGCCGCCTCGGCCAGCACCAGCGAGCTGTCCGCCACCAGCCCGCGCGCCGGCGGGCAGGGCAGCTCCTGCGCCGCGAACCAGCGGGACCACTCATCGGCGCGGTAGGAGCGCAGCAGCGTCTCGCCCGCCAGATCCTCCGGCCGCCGCAGCCGCGCGGCGATGCCGGGGGCGCAGGCGGGCGAGAAGGGGGCGGCGAAGAGATGCACGGCCTCGGTGCCGTGCCAGGCGCCGTCGCCGAAGCGTATGGCGCAGTCCAGCCCCTCGCCGGCGAGGTCCACCCGGTTGTTGTTGGCCAGCAGCCGCAGGTCGATGAACGGGTGCGAGGCGCGGAAGGCCGCCAGCCGCGGCAGCAGCCAGCCCACCGCGAAGCTGCCCACCACCCCCACCGTCAGCACCTCCCGCACCTGCCCGGCCTCGAAGCGGTCGAGGCTGCGGGCGATGCGGCGGAAGCCCTCGGCGATCTCGGGCAGCAGGGCGGCGCCCTCATCGGTCAGGGCGAGGCCGCGCGGCAGGCGCCGGAACAGGGCGATGCCCAAGTTTTCCTCAAGGCTCTTCACCTGATGGCTTATGGCCGCCTGGGTGACGTGCAGCTCCAGCCCCGCCTTGGTGAAGCTGAGATGCCGGGCCGAGGCCTCGAAGGCACGCAGGGCGTTGAGGGGGAGATGGGTGCGCATGCCATTTCATGCCCAAGTTTTCCTGGGGTTTCGCCCCAGAACTCCCCGTTTGTCGAGGGGGCATGGCGCCGCCACTGTGCGCCCGCAACGAAAGGAGCCGGGCCAATGACGATCGGGCGGCGGATGATGATGGTGGCGGGGCTGGGCGCGGGCGCGCTGTGGGGCGCCATGCCCTGGCGGGCTGCGGCGGCGGAAGGCCGGCAGGCGGCGCTGGAGGCGCGGCTGCGGGCGATCGAGGCGGAGAGCGGCGGGCGGCTCGGCGTGGCGGTGCGCGAGGCGGCCCCCGGCGGGCTGCGCGCCGGGCACCGCGCGGCGGAGCGCTTCCCGCTGACCAGCACTTTCAAGCTGCTGGCCGCCGCCGCCGTGCTGCGCCGCGTCGATGCCGGGCAGGAGCGGCTGGACCGCGTGCTGCGCTTCTCCAGCGCCGACCTCGTCACCTACTCGCCGGTGACCAAGCCGCAGGCCGATGGCCCCGGCATGACGCTGGAGGCGCTCTGCGCGGCGACGGTGACGCTGAGCGACAACACCGCCGGCAACCTGGTGCTCGGCACGCTGGGCGGCCCGGCCGGCCTCACCGCCTTCGCCCGCGACCTCGGCGACCCGGTGACGCGGCTGGACCGCTGGGAGACGGCGCTGAACGAGGCCACCCCCGGCGACCCGCGCGACACCACCAGCCCCGAGGCGATGCTGGGGCTGATCGGGGCGCTGACGCTGGGCGAGGCGCTCTCCGCCGCCTCCCGCGAGCGGCTGATGGGCTGGCTGCTGGGCAACCGGACCGGCGACAGGCGGCTGCGCGCCGGCCTGCCCGCGGGCTGGCGCGCCGCCGAGAAGACCGGCAGCGGCGGGCGCAACACCGCCAACGATGTCGGCCTGCTGCTGCCGCCGGGCGGCCGGGCG
>NZ_JCACVY010000204.1:0-7369 GCF_058833935.1 Roseomonas sp. TS2
TATCGCCGAGATCCCGAAGGAACCCCGCAACGTCCACCGATTTGGTGTATGGGGAACGATATAGAAGGCTTGGAGCCTTCTGTCAACCGCAACCTTTAGCCAATCGTCTTCCGTTCGCCGTTCAGCAGCGCCAACCGGCGGCGTGGTCGGGCTTATAAGGGGGCCTGCGGGGGTCGTCAAACCCCTTTTTCACTTTTCCGCATCCGGCATGAAGAACCCGCCCCGCCGGCCGGCGGGGCGGGCACAGGCTCAGCTGTCCGCCTGGATGTTGTTGTCGCGGATCACCTTGCCCCACTTGGCGATCTCGCTCTGAAGGAAGCGGGCGCAGGCATCCGGCGTGCTGGCCGTCACATCCGCGCCCTGCTCCTCGATCTTCTGGCGGACCACCGGGTCGGCCAGGGCCTTCGCCAGCGCGTCGTACATCTTGTCCACGATGGGCTGCGGCGTGCCGGCACGGCCGAGCAGCGCCCACCAGGTCGGCGCCTCGAAATCCCCCGCCCCCTGCTGGGCGAAGCTCTTCACCCCTTCCACGTGGCGGCTCTCGCCCCGGGTGGTCACGCCCACCGGCCGCAGCGTCCCGGCGCGGATGTGCTGCTTGATCACCACCACATTCGACATGAACAGCGGCACATGGCCCGCCACCGCGTCCTGCGTGGCGGGGCCACCGCCGCGATAGGGCACATGCACCAGCTTGTAGCCGCCCTGCTGCTGCAGCAGGGTCGTCGCCACATGCGCCAGGCCGCCGACGCCGCTGGTGGCGAAGTTCAGCGTCTCGGGCGCCTTCTTGGCCGCCTCCACGATGTCCTTGTAGCTGCGGTAGGGGGTGGTCTGGTGCGCCACCAGCGCCAGCGGCCCGGTGCCCACCAGGCTGACCGGGGTGAAGGCCTCCATCGTCTTGAAGGGGAGGCGCATCACGCTCTCATTGGTGGCCTGGGTATCGTACACCAGCACCCAGGTGTAGCCGTCCGGCTCGGCCCGCGCCGCCTCGCCCGCGCCGATCGCCCCCGAGGCGCCGCCGCGGTTCTCGATCACCACCGGCTTGCCCAGGATCTCCTGCAGCTTCGGCTGGAAGATGCGGCCCACCGTGTCGGTGCTGCCACCCGGCGGCCAGGGCACGATCAGCCGGATCGGCCGGTCAGGCCAGGATGTCTGGGCGCGCGACACGGTGGGGCTGGCCAGCCCTCCGGCGGCCAGGCCACCGGCCGTCGCGGCCACCATCAGGCCACGGCGTTGAATCAGCATTGTTGAACGTCCTCTCTCCGCATGGCCTCCCCGCCCACTCTCCCGGGGGCGGTGAAGGCAAGGCCGCGAAAGGGGCGGGCCTCCGCATCCGGAACATCGCGGTCCCTGGGCGGCGGCGGCCTTCCCCTTCCTTCCTTACGGGGATGAGAGCATTCCGCGGGCCGTTCCATCAAGCATGGTTTGGTAGCCCCCCGGGTTCGTGCCTGAAGCTGTCGATGATGTGGCGGGCCAGCGCCCGGGTGCCGGGGCTCTCGGAACGCTGGGCCAGGGCGATCTCGAACTCGGGCAGCGGCGGCAATCCCTCCTCCGGGCCCAGCACGCGCAGTCCGGGCGGCAGCGGCCCGGCCAGCCCCACCGTGATGGCGAGCCCCGCCAGCACCACCGCATGCGTGCCCATCTGCGCGCTGGAGAGGTAGGTGACGCGCCAGGGCAGCCCGGCCGCGTCCAGCGCCGCCGTGGCCGCCCGGCGCCAGACGCAGGAGGGCGGGGCCAGCGAGAGCCGCAGCGGCGTCTGCCGGTGCACCGCATGGGCGGCCGAGCCCACCCAGTGCAGCGGCCCGCGCCACAGCGGCACCCCGGCCTGGCCGCGCTCATTGCCGGCCGAATAGAGGGTGAGGTCCAGTTCGCCCCGGTCCATCCGCTCCAGCAATTCCGTGGAGGGGGCGCAGATCACCTCCAGCTCGGCCGCCGGGTGGCTCTCCGCGAATCGGGCCAGGATGTCCGGCAGCCAGAGCAGCACATAATCGTCCGGGGTGCCCAGCCGCACCGCGCCGGCGATGTCGGTGGCGCGGAAATTGGCCAGCATCTCGTCATGCATGGTCAGCCAGGGGCGCGCGCGCTCCAGCAGCCAGGCGCCGTGCGGCGTCAGCGAGAAGCCGCGCGGGCCGCGCACCAGCAGGGGCTGGCCCAGCATCTCCTCCAGGCGGCGCATCTGCATCGAGACCGCCGATTGCGTCCGCCCGACGCGCTGGGCGGCGCGGGTGACGCTGTCCCCCTCGGCGATCAGCACGAAGGAGCGGAGCAGGTCGGGGTCCAGTCCGGGCGGCAGGGCAAGCATGGCGCCATATCAGCGCCGCTGATGCCTTGCGTCAAAACAATTCGTTTTCCTTATTACGGATGCGCATGCATCGTGCCGGGGTGATGAACCTCTCGGTGCATGAAAGGCCCCGAACCATGTCCGCCCAACTCGGCTCCGGCTTCCATTCTTCCCCGGTTCTGCGTTCCGCGCCGCGCGCCACGCATCCGCGCGGCTGGCTGGAGGCGCTGCGCCTGATCCTGCGCGTCATCCGCACCCGGCAGGATCTGGCGGGGATGGAGCCGCGCATGCTGCGCGACATCGGCCTCACACCCGGCCAGGCCCGGCACGAGGCGCAGCGCGCCCCCTGGGACATCGGTCCGCACCGGGGCTGAAGGCGGCACGGCGGGAGAGGACCCGGGGAACGGCGCCCCCGCCCTTCCCCGCCTCAGGCGGCGCGGCGCAGCTCCGGCTCGGCGCGCAGCAGGGCGGCCGCCCAGCGCGATCCCTCGGCCAGCAGCGCGTCGATCTGGCGCGGCGTCAGCGTCTCGACATGCTCGCGCGCGGTGGTGGCGGCAGGGTCCCAGCCCTGCATGACGGGCGGCAGCGCCATCACCCGGCCGGTCATGTCCACGGCGCGGCGGGCGGTGCGCAGCACGCGCGCGGCGGCGTCCAGCCGCATGCGCTCGGCCAGGCCGCCCTCGGCCAGCTCCGCCAGCGCGTCCATCGTGGCGCGGCGGCGCACGGCCAGCGGCATTTCCATCGTCTCAACAGCCATGGTGGGAATCTCCGGATGCTAGTCCCCGCTTCTTCTGGAAAGGGCGAGGCATGAGCCCGCGGAGATGGTCCTGGCGGCCTTCCGGGGCAAGAAAAAACAAAGGCTTTGCCCCTCGCTTGCCGCATGGGGCCATGCATGGGGCGCGGCCATGCCCAGGCTCGCGGCAGCGTGTGCCGACTTCGCAGGCAGCGGCCTCGTGCGGAACGCGTGACACGCCTGCCGGTTTCGCACTTCACGAACGGAAGCCGCGCAGGCATTGAGCCTGCCATGCCGAACCAACGCATCTCCCTCCCCAAGGACCGAATCCGCATCCTGCTGCTGGAAGGCGTGGCGGACAGCGCCATCGCGCTGCTCGGGGCCGCCGGCTACACCAACATCCAGCGCGAGTCGAAGGCGCTGGAGGGGGAGGCGCTGAAGGCGGCGCTGCAGGGGGTGCACCTGCTGGGCATCCGCTCCCGCACCCAGCTCACCGCCGAGGTGCTGGAGGCGGCGGACCGGCTGATCGCGGTGGGATGCTTCTGCATCGGCACCAACCAGGTGGACCTGGCCACCGCCAAGCGCCTTGGCATCCCGGTGTTCAACGCGCCCTTCAGCAACACCCGCTCGGTGGCCGAGCTGGTGATGGGCGAGATCGTCATGCTGCTGCGCCGCATCCCGGACCGCTCCCGCTCGGCGCATGACGGCGGCTGGGACAAGTCCGCCACCCATTCGCGCGAGGTGCGCGGCAAGACGCTCGGCATCGTCGGCTACGGCAACATCGGCAGCCAGCTCTCGGTGCTGGCCGAGGCCTTCGGCATGCGCGTCATCTACTACGACACCGTCCCCAAGCTGGGCCACGGCAACGCGGTGGCCGCCGCCAGCCTGCGCGACCTGCTGGCCGCCGCCGACGTGGTCAGCCTGCACGTGCCCGAGACCGCGGAGACCACCGGCCTGATCGGCGCGGCGGAGCTGGCGGCGATGCGGCCGGGCGCCATCCTCATCAACAACGCCCGCGGCCGCGTGGTGGATCTCGACGCCGTGGCCGTGGCGCTGCGCGAGGGTCACCTGCTCGGCGCCGCCGCCGACGTCTTCCCCGAGGAGCCGAAGCGCAATGGCGAGCGCTTCGTCTCGCCGCTCCAGGGCCTGCCGAACGTCATCCTCACCCCGCATATCGGTGGCAGCACCGAGGAGGCGCAGGAGCGCATCGGCGAGGAGACGGCGCGCAAGCTCTCCGACTACTCCGACTCGGGCGCGACGCTCGGCGCGGTGAACTTCCCCGAGGTGACGCTGCCCGCCCGCCCGAGCGGCACCCGCTACATGCATGTGCACCGCAACGTGCCCGGCATGCTGGCGGCGCTGAACGAGGTGTTCAGCCGCTTCAGCCTGAACATCAGCGCCCAGTACCTGCAGACCGACCCCGAGATCGGCTACGTGGTGGTGGACGCCGACCAGGTGGCCGACCCCGAGGGCGTGCTGGCCGCGCTGCGGCAGATCCCCGGCACGCTGCGCGCCCGCCTGCTCTACGAGCGGAGCTGAAGCGGGCGGGAGGGGCCTGCCCCCTCCCCCCTTCATCCCTGGCGCCCGCCTCCGCTCACCCTTTTCTTCGCCTGTTTCCTTCTTTCCCGGCTGCCTGCCGCCGGGCCTGCCCCGCTCTCCGCATTGCTGCCCCGCTCCGGCCTGCGGCAGCCCCACGCAACCCAATGCTGGGCTGGGCCGTTCTTCCCGTGAGCCGTCACACACACGGCCGGAAGCGCCATCTGGCCCTTCCGAAGAGAAGAAAGGCAGGAAAGCCATGGACAAGAACCGCATCGAAGGCGCCGCCAAGCAGGCCAAGGGCGCCGTGAAGGACGCTGTCGGCAAGGTCACTGGCGACCACTCGACCCAGGCCGAGGGCAAGGCCGACAAGACCGAGGGCAAGGCGCAGGGCGCCGTCGGCAACGCCAAGGACGCCGTGCGGGACACCTTCCGCTCGTAAGGCCCGCTTGTGGCGGGCCGCTCCCGACGAGGGGCCCGCGACAGGCTGCGAACAACAGGCTGACCGGACGCTGCAGGCCGCGGCATCCGGTTTCCGTCTGCGCCGGATCCCGCTGGAGCCCTGAGGGCCGGCGGCCGGCGTGATGGCGGGGCGGCACCGGCCATGGACACCCACGATCATGAATACCAGAACCGCTGCCGGCGCCTATGCCGGCCCTGATGCGACCGCGGCCGTGCAGGGCTCGCCGCGTCTGCCCACCCGCATCTCCTGGGGTGCCGTGCTGGCTGGCGCGGTGATCGCGCTGGCAGTGGGCGCCATGCTGAACATCCTCGGCGCCGCCATCGGCGCCAACCTCGTCGACGCGGCGGAACGCGCGACGCCGGACGCCTCGACGCTCGGCATCGGCGGCGGCATCTGGCTGCTGGTCTCGCACCTGATCGGCCTGGGGCTCGGCGCCTACGCGGCCGCGCGGCTTTCCGGCACGGCCGACGGCACCGATGGCAGCCTGCACGGCCTGGCCATGTGGGCCACCAGCACGCTGGTATCCGCCTTCCTGCTGGGCAGCGTCGTCAGCGGCGCGGTGAGCACCGCCACCACCGGCCTCTCCAGCATGCTGGGCGGCCTGGCGCAGGGTGCCGGCAACGTCACCGCCATGGTGGGCAACGAGGCCGCCGACCGCACGGATACCGGCACCATCCAGTCCGTCACGCAGTCGGCGATCGAGCGCGCGCAGAACGCCCTCACCGCCAGCAATGCCGATCCTGCCGCGATGAACAGCGACCAGCGCAAGGCCGAGATCGGCCGCCTGGTGGGCCGCCGCGTCACCGACGGCCAGCTCGCGCAGCCCGAGCAGGATCGCCTGGCCGCCCTGGTGGCCGCCGAGGCCGGCATCAGCCAGGACGAGGCCCGCACGCGCATCCAGCAGACCGAGCAGGAAGCGCAGCAGGCCCTGCAGCGCACCGAGGAGCAGGCCCGCCAGGCCGCCGACACCGCCGCCACCGCGGCTGCCACCGCGGCGTACTGGGCCTTCGCCGCGCTGCTGCTGGGTGCCATTGTCTCGCTGCTGGGTGCCCGCGCCGGCACCCGCGCCGTGGTGGCCCGCGCGGCTTCCTTTCGCTGAACCCACCCCTGAGAAGGAGAACAAGCACGATGAACACCGATCGCCTTGAGGGCAGCGCCCAGAACCTGGCCGGCAAGGCGCAGGAAGGCTTCGGCAACCTGACCGGCGATGAGGGCCACCAGGCCGAGGGCATGAGCCGCCAGGCCGCCGGCCGCGTGCAGGAGGTCTATGGCGAGGCCCGCGACTACGCCCAGCATGCCGGCGAGCGCGTGGTGCGCCAGGTGGAGCAGCAGCCGGTGACGGCGCTGCTGGTGGCCGGCGCCATCGGCTTCGTGCTGGGGCTGATGACGGCGCGCCGCTGAAGCGGCCTGGAGGGCGCGGGGAAGCCATTCCCCGCGCCCTCCTTCCTTTGCCGGTTTGCGGGCGCGCCTCTGGCGACGCCCGCTTTTTTTCAGTCCGCCTCGTTCCGCAGCGCGGTGCGGGCGGCATGCAGGCGGGCCAGCCCCTCAGCGTCGAGCCGGGGATAGTGCGGGTCGATCGCCTCCAGCGCCTCCACCACGGCCTCCACCACCAGCAGGCGGGTCAGCCACTTCCGGTCGGCCGGCACCACGTACCAGGGGGCGTGCGGCGCGGCGGTGGCGCGGATGGCGGCCTCGTAGGCCTGCTGGTAGGCATCCCAGTGCCGCCGCTCGGCGACGTCGCTCGCATCCAGCTTCCAGTTCTTCTCCGGCCGGTCGATGCGCGAGAGGAAGCGCTCGCGCTGCTCCTCCCGGCTGAGATGCAGGAAGAACTTCAGCACGACGACGCCCTGGCGGGCCAGGTAGCGCTCGAAGGCGGCGATGTCCTCCAGCCGCTCATCCCAGATGCGCGGCGTCACCACCTCCTCGGGCAGGCCCTGCCGGGCCAGCACCGCGGGATGGACGCGGGCGATCAGCACCTCCTCGTACCAGGAGCGGTTGTGGATGCCGATCTGCCCCCGCGCCGGCAGCCGCGCCACGTGGCGGCGCAGGAAATCCTGCGACAGCTCCTCCGGCCCCGGCGCCTTGAAGGAGTGCACCGTGCAGCCCTGCGGGTTCACGCCGGAGAAGACGTGCTTGATGGCACCGTCCTTCCCCGCCGCGTCCATCGCCTGGAAGATGACGAACAGCGCGTGCCTGTCCTGCGCCGCCAGCCGGTCCTGCAGCTCGGCGAGGCGCTTGGTGCCCTCGCGCAGCAGCCTCTCGGCGGCCTCGCGCGGCAGGTCCTCCACCGCGCCGCGGGTGGAGAAATCGGCCAGGCGGAAGCCCTTCCCCGTCTCCACACGGCACGCCGCCGCCTGGG